>DAIDTM010000157.1 GCA_027457205.1 Anaerolineae bacterium
AACAAGCGCGCGAGCGCGCGGCAAAGGCGTCATCTTCGTCACCGCGCATTTCGGCAACCTCGACATCGTCGGGCAGACGTTCGCGATTCGCGGCTACAAGGTGACCACGCCCGCCGAACACGTCAAGCCGGAGATTTTGTACCAGCGCATCGTTGGCGCGCGCGCATCCAAAGGACTAACGATTATTCCGGTTGACGGTCCGCTGCTCGCGCTTGTTCGCGCGCTGAAGAAGAACGACATCGTCGGAATGGCGTCCGACCTCGACGTGACCAAGAGCGGCATTGTCGTCCAGTTTTTTGATGCGCCCGCGCGCTTGCCCGATGGGCACGTACAGCTCGCGCTCCGGACCGGGGCGGCATTGTTGCCGGCATTTTCGATGCGGCTGCCCGACAATACGTTCGCCGCCTACGCGGAACCGGCAATTGAGTTGCGGAACACGGGTGACTGGGACGCGGACGTGCGCGCCGGCGTCGAGCAGGTCGCGCGGATCATGGAGAAATGGATCGGGCAGCATCCGGAGCAGTGGGTGATGTTTCACAGGATTTGGAGGTTAGATGGTTAGGTAGTTGGGTGGTTCGGTAGTTGGAGAATTTGCTCGGAACATCCAACAACCTAACCACCTTACCACCCAACCACCGTTTTTGGTTATGGGCAAAGCAGACATTCACATTCACACGACGCACAGCGACGGGATGGCGACCGTCGAGCAAGTGTTTGAGTTCGTCGAAAACGAAACCGACCTCGATCTCATCGCGATCACCGACCACGACATGTTCGACGGCGCGGATGAGGCGCGCAACCTTGCCGCGCGGCGACACTTTCGCTTCCAGGTTATGACCGGCTGCGAGATCACCACGCTCGAAGGTCACCTGCTCGCGCTCGGCATCGACAAACCGGTGCGCTCGCTCCAGCCGCTCGACCGCACCATCGCGCTGGTACACGAGCAAGGCGGCATCGTCATCGCGCCGCACCCGATGAGCTGGATGATCCGCTCGATCGGGCGCAACGGCTTGCTGCGAATTCATTACCATCGGAGTGACGCGGTTCACTTTGACGGCTGCGAGACGCTCAATCCGTCCATCGCCGGCAAAGTCGTGGCGAAACAGGTGCGCGACCTGAATAGGCGCGTCCTGAAACTCGCCGAGACCGGCGGCAGCGACTCGCACGTGCTCCCAACGATTGGCACGGCGGTCACCCAGTTTCCCGGCATGTCTGCCGATGATTTTTGCCGCGCGCTCGCGGACAAGACGACGGTCGCCGATGGACATTATTGGACGCGCGCGGAAATACGATACCTGGCGAGCATCGGACCGCAACAGATGTTTCAGAGTCTCGTGCTTTTGCCGGGTCGGCACATCAAGCGCGCCGCCAAATCGATTCGACGATAAAGAGGCAGCCACATCGATGCAGAAAGCATTTCAAGACTATTATCCCGATCATCTGAGTTACTGCTACGGCTGCGGTCGATTGAACGAATACGGTTTGAAGATCAAGAGCTACTGGGACGGCGATGAGACCGTTTGCCGGTTCGATCCCAAGCCGTACCACACCGCGATTCCGGGTTACGTCTACGGTGGACTGATCGCGTCGCTCATCGATTGCCACGCCACCGGCACCGCTGCAGCGGCAGCTTATCGCGCCGAAGGACGCGAGATGGACACCGAACCGCCGTACCGATTCGTCACCGCCTCGCTGCACGTCGATTACGCTCGCCCCACGCCGATCGACGGGACGCTAGAAGTTCGAGCGACAGTGAAAGAAATCAAAGGGCGCAAAGTTGTGATGGCGCTGACCTTGAGCGCGCAAGGCGAAACCTGCGCGCGCGGCGAGGTGGTGGCAGTCC
>DAIDTM010000158.1 GCA_027457205.1 Anaerolineae bacterium
AGTGCAAGTGCGGTCCGGGCGAGTTGCCGGTGCTGCCGACGCGTCCGATCAATTGCCCTTTCTTCACCGAATCGCCCGCCTGAACCATCATTGCGCTCAGGTGCGCGTAACGCGTGAGAAAGCCGTTGCCGTGATTGATCAGAATCATAAAGCCGTAACTGATGCGTTCGTTATCCCAGCCGGAAAAGATCACATAGCCCGAATCGGCGGCGTAGACCGGCGTTCCCTTTCCCGCGCCAATGTCGATGCCCGGATGGCGCGCCCAAAATCCTTGGGTGATGACGCCGGACACGGGCCAGCCAAAGTTGCCGGTGCCGCGTGGCGCGCTGCCGGGAATCGGTCCGTTGTACGCGGTCACCGTGCGCGGGACGTACGGCTTGGAGCCGCCGGGAATCATCAGAAATTGTCCAACGGTCAACGCATAGTCCGGCGGTTTGAGATCGTGAAGAATCTGATTGAATTCAAGATTAACGGTGTTTTGCAGTAGATCGTCGACGTTGCTCTTGCCCTTGAACTTGTCCAGAATGCCACGGAGCGTGTCGCCATTTTGGACAGTGTACAGGACGCCGGTCACCGGCGGAATATTGAGCACTTGACCGACGGAGAGCATGTCGGGATTGTCTTCCAGTTTGGGATTCGCCCAGAGGATCGAGTCCGCGCTCACGGCGTAATTGCTGGCGATGCCGCTGACGGTATCGCCGTACTGAACGGTATATTTTATCACGTCACGGCGGATACGTTTGGGCGTGTTCGTCAGCGGGATGGGCGATTGAGTGAACGCGCCGCTGTTATCGACCGCCGCCGCAGCCAGCGCCGAATCGTCGATCGGACCTAGCGAAGCGACTGCCGGGTCGTCTTTGGCGTTCGAGCCGTTCAGTTGAACGCCGCTCGCGGCAATGGTGAGGAGCATCAGGGCAAGCAAGCCGACGTGCGACGCGATGCGCGCGAGCAAGGGCATATCTTCTGCAATTTCGCGGACATAATCGCGAAGTTGCAGGAGGAGGGGCGCTGCCCAGATACGCAGTCGCGCTAGTGGAGAAAGGCGATACGATGGCTGATCGGGCATTGGCTACAGATTGTCCTTGTTCAGCGTCGCCAGGAATTCCTTGTTGCTGCGTACCTTGATCAATCGCTGAATCACTGGCTCGATGGCTTCCGCGCCGCCGCCCATCATATCCATCATCCGGCGCAGCGTCCAGATGCGCTGAAGCGTTTCCTCGTCGATCAGCAATTCCTCGCGCCGCGTGCTCGATTTCTCCGGATCGATGGCGGGGAAGATGCGGCGTTCGGTCAGTTTGCGGTTGAGGTGCACCTCGCTGTTGCCCGTGCCCTTGAACTCTTCGTAAATCAGATCGTCCATTCGGCTGCCCGTGTCGACCAGACAAGTGCCGATGATCGTCAGACTGCCGCCTTCTTCCAAATTGCGCGCCGCGCCAAAGAAATGCTTCGGCGGATACAGCGCGGCGGGGTCAAAGCCGCCGGTCAACGTGCGCCCGCTCGGCGGGACGACGAGATTGTACGCGCGCGCGAGGCGCGTGATCGAATCGAGCATGACGACGACATCCTTGCCGCCTTCGACCAAACGCTTGGCGCGCTGCAACGCCATTTCGGCGACGCGCGTTTGGTTTTCCACAACATCGTCAAAGGTCGACGAGAAAACTTCCGCGTCGACCGAGCGGTCCATATCGGTGACTTCTTCCGGTCGCTCGCCGATCAGCACCACCATCAGGTGCGCGTCGGGATAGTTTTCGCTGATGCCGTTCGCGATTTGCTTCAGGATCGTCGTCTTGCCGGCTTTCGGCGGAGAGACGATCAAACCGCGCTGCCCGCGTCCGATCGGTGCGAGCATATCGAGCAGACGCGTCGCGAGAATATTTTGCTTGGTTTCGAGTTTGTATTGCTGGTTGGGGAAAAT
>DAIDTM010000159.1 GCA_027457205.1 Anaerolineae bacterium
TGAGCGGCGCGGGCGCGAACACGAGTAACGCGCCGAGGCACGTCGAGGGCAATGCTTCGAGGAAGAGATACAGAATCTGCGCGGGCGGCGGCAGGCGCGGCAGTTCCGGCAGCGGACTGAGGATGGGCCACCAATTGAGGAACGCCGTCACGATGAACAGCAAATGCTCGACGATGTGGATCGTCTCGTTCTCCAGCGTCGCCTCGTAGAATGTCGGTAGATGCCAGATCGCGAAATCGAGGTTGAATAGCGCGAAGGCAATGAGCGGGTTGGTGAAGAACCGCGCCACGCGCAGGACGACGGGCTTGCGGAGCAGCGGACGCAGCATCCAGCCCGGCGTGCCGATGAGCATCAGCGGCGGCGCGACGAGCGTGAGCAGCAGGTGCTGCGTCATGTGCGCGCTGAACAGGTAACGATCGCCGAGTTCGTCGAGCGGCGAGACGAGCGCGAAGAGTAAGACGAACGCGCCCAGCAAGAACCAAATCGCTTGAGCGCGTTCGACCTTGCTCGAGCTGCTGAATCGAACGCGGAAGGGACCGGCAGCCGCCAGGTACGCGCCGACGATCAGCGCAATTCCGAGCAGCACACTCGGTTCCCAATTCCAAGTGGAAAGAACACGCGCGCTTTCGGACATTCTACTTGACCGTATCCAGTAGCGGAGGACCAAAGAGCAGCGTGAACGAGATGATCACCGCCAGCGCGCCAAACACGCCGATCAGAAACAGACCGCTGAACAATCGCCGGTCGTATTTCAGGTGCATATAGAACAGCACCACTAGCACGGCTTTGGTGATGGACAGCGGAATGAGAATCGGCAGGCGCGGCACAGGCAGATAGGTGACGGTCACTTCCGCCGCGGTGAGTATCACCAACGCAATGAACACAGCGATATAATTCGGCTTGGTATGTTGGGTTTCCATGATCGAGTCTCCTGGTTTCTACATGCGGAGGAGATAGACGACGGTGAAGATGATGATCCAGACGATATCGACAAAGTGCCAATACAATCCAACGAGTTCGACCGCCAGGTGGTTGTCCGGCGTCACGCCGCCGCGAAACGCGCGCGCCAGCACGAACCCGATCCACAGGACGCCGACAAAGACGTGCATTCCGTGAAAGCCAGTCAGCGTGAAGAAGGTCGCGCCGAACATATTGCTGCTGAGCGACGCGCCATCTCGGAATAACGTCGTGAACTCGATCGCCTGCCCACTGAGGAAGAGCAAGCCAAGCACCGCCGTCGCGATCAGCCACCGCCGCATCCCCCGCGCGTCGCCGCGCTGAATCGCTGAGAGCGCGGTAACCATCGTAAAACTGCTGGACAATAGGATGAACGTGTTGATGGCGACCAACGGTACGCTGAGTACTTCTTCCGGATACGGACCGGTGGTGCTCCTGCCGCGCATCACGATGTAGGTGACGATCAGTCCGGTAAAGAACATGACCTCGGATGCGATAAAGATCCAGACGGCGAGTTTTCGATTATCCACTCCCAACGCGGTGGGTTCGATTTCTTGTGGTGCAGTGATGTCGCTCATAGTGACCTCTAGTCTCTATCTCGGTTCCAGCACCCAGCCGATAATTCCGACAAACACGATGACGATGCCGATGATCGCGAGCGGCAGCATAAAGATCATCGCGTAAAACGTCGCCGCGAGTCCAAGCGCGATGATGATCGGATTGAACGAACCGGCAGGTAGATGCGGAATCGCCACAGTCGCCGGGGCGGCAGGCGTCGCCGGCGCATTCTTCTAGTCGGCGAGGTGCGGGTATTTTTGGTCCCAGAACGGACGACGGCTATGGACGGTGGGAATCGCCGCAAAGTTGTACGCCGGCGGCGGTGAGGTGGTCGTCCATTCCAGCGTATGCGCGTCCCACGGATCGTTGCCGGCTTTTTCGCCGCCGCGCAGACTGGTGAACAAGTTCCAGAGGAAGGTCAGGATCGACAGCGCGATGATGAACGCGCCAATCGTCTCGAGCAAGTTCAGCGTGTCCCAGCCGTACTGCGAACCGTACGTATAAATGCGGCGCGGCATACCCAGCAAGCCCAGGATGTGCATCGGGAAGAAGGTGAGGTTGAAGCCGATGAACATTATCCAGAAGTGAAGTTTGCCCACGCGGTCGCTCAGCAGACGCCCGGTGATTTTGGGGAACCAGTAATAGATGCCGGCGAAGATCGCAAAGACGCTGCCGCCGAACAGCACATAGTGCAAGTGCGCGACGACGTAGTACGTGTCTTCGACCTGAAAATCGATGGGCACCGTGGCGAGCGACACGCCGCTCAAGCCGCCGATGATGAACATCGCGATAAAGCCGACGGCGAACAAGAACGGCGCTTTGAAGTTGATCTTGCCGCCCCAGATAGTCGCGATCCAGTTGAAAATCTTGACGCTCGTCGGAATGGCGATGATCATGCTGTCGAGCGAAAAGATCGCGTCCGCAATCGGGTTCAGTCCGACCGCGAACATGTGATGCGCCCACACGGTAAATCCGAGAAAGCCAATCGCCACGCCGGAGTACGCCACCGCGCTGTACCCAAAGATCGGTTTGCGCGAGAACACCGGCAGCACTTCGGAAATGATGCCGAACGCCGGTAGGATCAGGATGTAGACTTCGGGATGTCCAAAGAACCAGAACAGATGCTGCCACAGCAGCGGATCGCCGCCTTGCGGCGCAAGGTAGAACGGCGCGCTAAAGTTGCGCTGCAAGAAGAGCAGAGTCGCCGCGACGGTCAGACTGGGCAGCGCGAACAGAATGATGAACGAAGTAACCAGTTGCTGCCACACGAACATGGGCATCTTGGTCATTTTCATACCGGGCGCGCGCAGGTTGAGAATCGTGACGACAAAGTTGAGCGAGCCGACGGTGGAGCCGACGCCGGTCATCAGGATGCCGAGCACCCAAAAATCCATCCCGTGCGTCGGCGAGTACTGCGTGGAGGTGAGCGGCGCGTAGGCAAACCAGCCGGCGTCCGGCGCGCCGCCGAGCAGGAAGGAACTGTAGAGCAACAGCCCGCCGAAGAGAAAGAGCCAGTAACTCAACGCGTTCAAGCGCGGGAACGCCATGTCCCGCGCGCCGATCATCAACGGGACGACATAGTTTCCAAAGCCAGCCATCAACGGCATGACGAAGAGAAAGATCATCGTCGTGCCATGCATCGTAAAAATTTGATTGTAGGCTTCAGGCGAGAGAAGGGTATTGTTTGGCTCGCCGAGTTGCAAGCGGATAAGCAGCGACTCGATCCCGCCGACTAGGAAAAAGGTGAACGCGGTGACAAGATAGAGAACGCCGATGTCTTTGTGATTAACGGTCGTTACCCATCGCAAGATGCCGGTATCGTATCGTTTGGCGAGGGGCAACGCGCGTGCAGTGGTGGTCATGATGCCTCCAAATCTACTTTAGACTCGTCAAAAACGCCACGAGCGCGTCAATGTCCGACTGCGATAGATGCAAGTTCGGCATCTGCGTGCCGGGTTTCATCGCCGGCGGATCCGACAGCCACCTTTTCAGGTTGGCGGCGTTGTTATCGAACGACGCGCCGGCGAACAGACTGCGGCTGGCAAGGTGCGTCAAGTTCGGTCCCACCTTGCCCTGTGCTTTGGTGCCGTTTATGGTATGGCAGGCGATGCACGCGCCGTTCAGGAAAAGCTGCTCGCCCTGAGCGGCTGCGCCGGTCATCGTCGCGACGGGCGCTTGTTGCTGCGTCACCCAGGCTTGGAATTGGTCGGACGTCTGGACGACGACGTCAAAGCGCATCAGCGCGTGCTCGGTCCCGCAAAACTCGGCGCACTGACCGTGGAACGTGCCGGTCTGACTCGCCTGGAACCACGCGTGATTCACGTGTCCCGGGATCACATCGGTCTTGCCGGCGAGTTGCGGTACCCAGAAACTGTGGATCACATCCACCGACTCTAAATCGAAATTCACGACCGTGTTGACCGGCACGTGCAGTTCGTTCGCGGTGACGATGTTCTGATCGGGATAGTCAAATTCCCACCACCATTGATGACCGACGACGCGCACGTGCAGAGCGTTGGCGCTCGCCGGCGCGCCTGCCGGATCGGTGGCAGGCGAGTAGGCGACGCGGGTGAGCGTTTGCAGCGATAGGAAAAAGACGACGACCAAAATGAGGGCGGGCGCAGCCGTCCACGCAATCTCGAAGCGGGTATTCCCTTCGATTTGCGCCGGCTCGCCGTCACGTTTACGGCTAAAGCGAACTACCGAGAAGATCAGGAGCGATTCGACGATGACAAAGACCGCGATGGCGATGCCGAAAATGATCGTACCGAGATGGGTAATCAACGCGGCATTGCTAGATGCTGGCTCAAACCACGTGGGCGATCCCGCGCAGCCCGCCAGCCCCAGCCCGGACAAGAGTCCGATCGTCAGCAAGATCTTTTGCGGTGAGAATATCTTTTTGCGTGACATCGTGATAACCTCAGACGATGATATGCAGGATGCTGTGGTCGAGCACCATCGCAAGGAACAGCAGCGCCAGGTAGGCGTTCGAGTAAAAGTACAACTGCCGCGCCGTCGCCTTGGATTGATCGCGCAGCAATTTGACGGCGAGATAGACGAGCCGGCTGCCAAGCGCGAGCGCGACGACCAGATACAACCCGCCCAGGTCTTGGAGTGAGAACGGGATCAACGTGATGACGACGAGCAGCAGCGAATACAAAACGATCTGCCGCCGCGTCTCCGGCTCGCCGCGGACGACCGGCAGCATCGGCACGCGCACGCGCTGATAATCGCGTGTGACCATCAGCATCAACGACCACGTGTGCGGCGGCGTCCAGTAAAAGATGATGAGACACAGATAGATCGCAAACAAGTTTAACGAACCGGTGGCTGCCGCCCAGCCGACGAGCGGCGGAATCGCACCAGCCAGTCCGCCGATCACAATGTTCTGCGGCGTCGAGCGCTTGAGAATCAGCGTATAAAAGCCGACGTAGTACACCGCGCCGGTGAGCGCGAGCAGCGCGCTGAGCCAGTTGACGAAAACACCCAGGACGAGAACGCCCAACGCGACGGCGGTCAGTCCAAAGATGAGCGCCTGACGCGGTGCGACCTTACCTAGCGGTAGCGGACGCTGCGAAGTGCGCCCCATCTCCGGATCAATGGCGCGGTCGATGTACGAATTGAGCGCGCTCGAGCCGCTGGCGGTCAGCGCGCCGCCCAGCAGGGTGAACAAGATAAAGGGCAGCGGCGGCAGACCGCGCGCAGCGACCAGCATCGCGCCGAGCGTGGTCGCCAGGAGCAGTGCGGTGATCCACGGTTTAGTCAGGATGAAAAAATTGCCGACGAGGCGCATCGGGCTGTTCGCGGGCTTGTCACCCTGAACCGAGCGAAGGGTCTCGTTACGGGCAACGAGATTCTTCGCTCCGCTCAGAATGACATTGGTGGAACGGTCGCGCGTTGGTGTGCCGGCGGATACGGTCTCCGCTGTCTGATACGCGAGAATCGTAAAGACG
>DAIDTM010000160.1 GCA_027457205.1 Anaerolineae bacterium
GGTTTGACGCGAATTGGTATGTGAAGATCGCTCAGCGCGGCTACGCTGCAGACGACGGCAGTACGGTATATTTTCCAATGTATCCCCTGCTGATTCGATTGACGAGCGCAGTGGCGGGCGATTCGATGTTTGCCGCGCTGCTGATTTCGAACCTCGCGCTCATCGGCGCGCTGTACGAGCTTTATCGGCTGACGGAAATGTTTGCGGACGCGGCATCGGCTCGCCGCGCAGTCGCATATCTGCTGCTCTTTCCGACTGGATTCTTTTTAATGGCGGCATACACCGAGTCGCTTTTTCTCTTCTTCGCTCTGGGTACATTCCTCTTCGCGCTGCGGCGGCGCTGGTATCTTGCGGTGCTGTTCGGCGCGCTTGCCGCGCTGACGCGGTTGCAGGGCGTGCTGCTTGTCGCGCCGCTGGCGTATATGCTGTGGAGGGAAATCGAGGAAGCGAAGCGGGAAGGCACGTTGCGTATTGCGTATTACGCGTTACGTTTTGTTCCGTTGCTGTTGATTCCGCTCGCGACTATTGCGTTCCTCGCCTTTACCAATCTTTCGCTTCTCGCGAGTTACGCGGGCGAGTTGCACGCGCGCTTTGTCCTGCCGTGGGACAATCTCGCGGCATCGGTCGCGCGGCTGGCGAGCGGGCAGGGGAATTTGATCGACGCGCTGAACTTGCTGACGACGCTAGGACTGGGCGCTCTGTTGGTTGCGGTGTGGCAGAAGCAGCCGCGCGAGTACGGGCTGTACGCGATCGCGATGTTTCTCGCGCCGCTCTTTCGCATGACCACGACACAGCCGCTCGTCAGTATGGTGCGCTACGCGTTGGCGATATTCCCGGTTTTCATTTTGTGGGGAGTGTGGGGCAGAAACGCGTGGGTGAATCGGGCGATCATTTACCCTTCGTTGCTCTTGCAGTTGTACCTGAGCGCGCAGTTTGTGATGTGGGGATGGGTGGGGTGAACCACCGCCCAACGCGCCGCGAATGGCTGTTCGCATTCTTGATTGCAGCGATTCTCACCGCGTTGCTGCAGATTCCCTACGTGCTTGGCTACGCGCTGGCGCGACCCGGTACCGAATTTACCGGTTTGATGATCAACGTCGAGGACGGCAGTTATCTTTCGGCAATCGGTCAGGGCATTGCTGGCGCGTGGCTGTATCACACGCCGTTCACAACTGAGCCGCACGCGCCGGCGTTCATCGAAGTATTTTACCTCGCGCTGGGGCATCTGGCGCGCGCGCTGAATCTCTCGGCGGTGGCGATGTGGCATGTCGCGCGCGTTGCTGCGGATCTAATTTTGTTTTTGGCTGTCTTTGGATTCATCTCGTTTTTCCTCGACTCGCCAGCGCAGCGCCGCATCGCGTATCTGGCCGCGCTCTTGAGTGCGGGGATCGATCTGTTGCGGTTGCCGTTCGATCCACCGAGCATGTTCGAAGCCGTTCCGGTAGACTTGCACATCCCCGAGGCACACCTGTTCTTCAGCGCGCTGACCTACCCGCACTTTGCGATTAGCGTCGCGCTCGTTCTCGCGACCTTTTGGCTTTTGCTGCGCGCACTGTCGGCGTCAGGCAAAACGCAATGGGCATTCGCATTCGGGGCAGCGGTTGGAAATGTGCTCATCGGAATTGTGTATCCCTTCTTGATCTATCTGATGGTCGCCGTGATGGGCGCATACTACTTGTTTCTGGTGTGGCGGCAGCACCAAGTTCTCTGGCGGGAGGCGGCGGCACTCTGTCTGGCTTTTGCAGTCCCCGCGCCGCTTTTCGTCTATTACCAGTATGCGCTGATGACCAACCCGGTATTGCAAATCTGGAACGCGCAAGCCGTAACGCTCTCACCCAATCCAATTCATTTCGTCTTGACCTACGTGACGCTGCTGCCGTTTGCGCTGTTGACGCTTCGTCCGATCGCGCAGATGGAAGAACAGCGCAAGCGCGCCACGGCGTTTCTATGGGTCTGGGTTTGCGCGGTTGCGCTTTTGCTGTATACTCCGATTACCCAACAGCGGCGATTTGTCGAAGGCGTCCAGGTTCCACTCGCCATTTTGGCGACGCTCGGTTTGTTCGAGGTGGCGCTGCCCTGGCTCGCGCGCACGCGCGTCTTTGTCGCGCTGAGCCGGCGTCCCAGCTACAGCGTCGCGGGCTTGCAGCGATTGGTCGTCGTTGGCTGGATTGCTGTTGCCAGTCTGACCAGCGTCTATGTCTGGCTCAGCAGCGTCGCGCTGTTGGCGTTCGAGCAACCCTATCCACTCTTTCGTCCAGTCGCGGAGATTCAGGCAATGGACTGGCTGGGCGATCATACGGTGCGGAATGCCAGCATCTTTTCCTCTTATTGGAGCGGCAGCTTTATTCCAGCGCGCGCCGGCAATTCCGTCTTTATCGGACAGCGGTACGAGACGATTCACTTTGACGATAAGCGACGCGCATCGGAAAAGTTCTTCGCCGCATCGACTGACGATGCGTGGCGCGCAAACTTGCTGCGTCAGTACGGCATTGCCTACCTTTTCTACGGACGCGGTGAACGCGACTTGGGTCAGTTCGATCCCGCGCGCGCCAGTTATCTTCAACTGGTCTTTTCGAACGACGCGGCGCAGATTTACCGCGTCGATATTCCATCGGCGTCCTCGGGGCTACCTCTATGAAATTATCCATCATCATTCCGGTCTACAACGAAGAATCCACCATAGGCGAATTGATCGACCGCGTTGTCGCCGTCAAGCTCGACGCTGTCGAGCGCGAGATCATCGTCGCGAATGATGGCTCGACGGACGCGAGCGCGCTCATTATCGAGGAACATCGCCAGTCGCAGCCCGAATTGTTGCAAGTCTACTCGATGCCGATCAATCTTGGCAAGGGCGCGGCGATTCGCCTCGGCTTGTACCACGCCGCCGGCGATGTCATTCTGATTCAGGACGCCGACCTCGAACTTGATCCGAACGAGTACGGTCGCCTGCTCCAGCCGATCCTCGACGGCAAGACGGACGTGGTGTACGGTTCGCGCTTTCTCAACGCGCGGCGGCGCGGCATTCCGCTACGAACGCGTCTGGCGAATGGATTCCTCACCGCGCTGACGAATCTTCTCTTCGGCGTGCGGCTTACGGATATGGAGACGGCGTACAAAGTGTTTCGCCGCGATGCGCTGAAAGGCGTGCGGCTGCGTTGCGTCCATTTCGATTTTGAGCCGGAGATTACGGGACACTTGGCGAAGGCAGGGCATAGGATCGTCGAAGTGCCTATTTCCTACAACCCGCGCCGCGCCGACGAGGGCAAAAAGATTTCGTGGGTCGATGGAATCGAAGCGATTTACACGTTGCTGCGCGTGCGGTTTTCAAAGTAGGAGTCTTGATGCATCGCAACGCGACACTAGCTGCTCTAGTTGTCGTCCTCCTGATCGGTTTAGCGCCTCGACTGTGGGTGCTTTCCACCGGACCGGGAACCATTGTGCAGTACGTTCCCGACGATGCGTTTTACTATTTCCAGATTGCCCGTCACATCGTCGCCGGGAACGGATCGACCTTCGATGGCGTGTACATGACGAACGGCTATCACCCACTGTGGATGGGCTTGTTGCTTCCGTTCGCGGCGTTCTTTGCGTCGCCACTCGCATTCCTCAAAGCCGGGCTTGCGGCGGCAATCGCGTTCAATTTGATCTGCGCAGTCCTGCTTTATCGGTTGGTGCGTCGAACGACCGGGATCGGATGGCTTGCCGTAGCAGGCAGCGCGGCGTATTTTCTCAATTCGCAAGCCATCTTGTCCAGTTTAGATGGACTTGAGACCAGCGTCAGTTCACTCCTATTTATCATTCTGTTGTATCTGACATTGAGCGGGCGGATGTTTCGCGGCGATCTCGTCCATCTTGCGCGCTACGGAATCATTCTCGGCTTGCTTTTTCTATCGCGCACCGACAATGTTTTCTATCTGGCGGCGTTTTTCTTGGTTGCGCTTTTTCAAATACCGCAGCAGCATCGACTATCGCGTAGCGCTGTTCTTCTCGGGGTCGTCGCGCTGATCGCCAGTCCGTGGTTGTTGTGGAATCTGTTCCGCTTCGGGGCGATTGTCCAAAGTAGCGGACTTGCCTATCCATACATGCAGCACATTGCCTACCTGAACGAAGGACACACGACATTGGGTATGTGGTTGTGGAGTCTCATGTATTTTGTTCTCTACCTCGCGATGTGGTTCAATGAGCACCTGGGATTCCCTTTTGTGTTTTTTCAAACCACTCTTACGTTCTCTCTCTTGGTCATCGCGCGGCGCCGAAACGAGCGCGATCCGCAGACCCGCTTGGCAGTATGGACCATCCTCGCGCTCTGGGTGGCTGGCATCCTGTTGGTTTTTGTCCATACCTTTGTGAGATGGTACCCGCGCGTTTGGTACTTTGACCAGCTGATCGTTCTCTCAGCATTCACGTTCTGTCTAGCATTTGCGTTTCTCGATCTCAAGCAGAAATTAGTCTTGCTCGTCCGATCCATCGAGCGACGGCTACCTGACCGCGCGGTGTGGAGGAAAACAGTTGGCGCGATCGCGGTGATAGCGGGTGCAGTATCGATAGCATTTCTAGTTTTCACATCGGCGATTCAGCCGCCTTACCCGCATCAAATCGAGATGCTGGATGCCGCGGAGTGGTTGCACGAAAATCTCGGCAAGGGAGAGTCCGCAGCGGCGTTCAATGCCGGCATCATGGCGTTCTTTTCGGGTCGGCGTGTTGTCAATCTCGATGGCGTTGTGAATAATGCGGCGTACACCGCCTTCCTAAATGGAAACTTGGCGGGGTTGCTCTACGACTCCTCCGCGCGTTATTATCTTGATTTTGATCCGATCATGTTGCAGATGTACGCTCCATTCTTCGGCGAGATGAAAAATCGTGTTAGGATGGTCGCCATCCAAGCAATAAACCATCCGGGTGTGGATTGGTTAGGCGAGCCAATCCGGGTTTATCGCTTGGACAGACTGCCGTGAGGTCTGCATCATGCAGCGTCAGGAGTGGGGGGAGTGAAACAGATTGTCCAATGGAGCGTGCTGGGACTCGCGTGCGTTATGCTCTTGGCGCTTCAGCCGCCATTGCCGCCGCGGATTGGTCAGGTTGATTTTCCGGCGTATTGGAGCGCGAGTTTTCTGGCAGCGCGAGGGCAGAATTTTGCCGACCCGGCGCGGCTGTTTCAGATCGAAAAGGAACTGACGACGTGGCCCGAGAACTTTCCGATGGTAACGTGGAATCCGCCCTGGCTGCTTCCCTTGTTGATCCCGTATACTTGGGTCTCGTTCGCGCGCGCGACGTGGTGGTGGTTGTTGACGAACATTGTACTGGTGTTCGGTAGTGCCGTTGTTTTGTGGCAGATCAGCGCGTCGAACGACCGGACGCGACGGCTCGCCTGGCTTGCGCCTCTGCTTGCTTTTGCGTATTCCCCCACCCTTATCGCGTTGATTGCCGGACAGATTAACCTGATCGTGCTGGCTGGTCTTGCGGGATTCCTCTTCTTTCGCACGAGGCATCAATATATGCGCGCGGGCATTTCGCTCGCGATGACGTCGGTCAAATTCCATTTGGTGTACCTCACCCTCGCGATCGTACTGCTTGATGATTTGCGGATGCGCCGTTGGCGCACGCTAGCGGGTTTCTTCGGAACGCTCTTGGTCCTGACCGCGATCGTTTTCGTATTACGTCCAAGTTTCTTGCTCGATTACGCCGCGAC
Source organism: Anaerolineae bacterium (assembly GCA_027457205.1). Classification (GTDB taxonomy): domain Bacteria; phylum Chloroflexota; class Anaerolineae; order UBA4142; family UBA4142; genus DAIDTM01. The sequence continues at coordinate 5,690 of DAIDTM010000160.1, forward strand.
GATCGGCGGCGGTGGACTGTTAGATTACCGGACGCCAACCCTGGGCGCGATTCTGGCTGCTCTTTCCGGGTGGAATGGATTCAAATTGATCGGCCTTGCGATTTTGCCGCTCGTAATTATCGTATGGTGGCGCGCCGGCTCGCGCTGGGATTTCCGTACTTGGATCGACGCCACGCTGTTTGTCTCCGTGATTGCTGCGCCCTTTGGATGGAGTTACGATTTTGTGGTGCTGATCGTGCCGCTGAGCCGGGTCGTCGTTTGGATCGTCGAAGGCAAGTTCAAGCGCGCCGACGCGCTGGCAATCGCCGCGTTGCTTCTGGTCGTCGATGTACTGATGTACTACGAGCGGATTATCAGCCCACCCGAAATCTACTTTTTCTGGGTCCCACTCGCGCTGGCAGCGGTGTACGCGTACGCGCAGACGCGCGAAGGCGAGATGGCGTATGCGTGAATGGTTCCGACCACCGCGCGCCTACGTCCTCCTCTTCACGATCACGTTGCTCTTTCGCATCGCAACCGCGCTGCCACTGGAGCAAACTGGCTATATGGACGCGTCCTACGCCGTTCACGTCGCGGAGAATCTGGCGCGCGGACGCGGTTTCGTCGAGGAGGTGCTGTGGAATTATCTCGACAACCCCGCCGGCTTGCCGCATCCAAGCAATTTGTACTGGATGCCGCTGCCCTCAATGCTGATCGCGCCGTTCTTCGTGGTGCTGGGCGACTCGTACCATGTGGCGCAAATTCCGTTCATTTTGATTTCATCGTTGCTCCCGCTCTTCGCGTTCTACCTCAGCCGCAAAATCTTTTCACGCGATGATTATGCCTGGGCGGCGGCGCTGTTCACCGCGTTCAGCGGATTTTACACGATCTACTGGGTCAGCCCGGACAATTTCGCGCCGTTCGCGCTGACGGCAGGTATTTGCCTCTACGTCATCGCGCGCGGCGTCGAGACGAGTTCGGCGCGCTACTTTTTTGCGGCAGGCATCCTTGCCGCGTTGAGCCACCTCTCGCGCGCAGACGGTGTGCTGCTCCTCGCCGTCGCGCCGCTCGCTCTGCTCATTCACCGTCCCACGCGGACATTCCGCGCGGTTGGACTGTTTACCGTTTACTGTTTACTGGGCTATTTGCTTGTCATGACGCCATGGTTTGTCCGTGACTATCTCGCCGTCGGCACGCCGTACCCCAGCGCCGGCACCAAGACGCTCTGGCTCACCAACTACGACGAGTTGTTTCGTTTCACCGATGATATTACTCTGGCGCGTTACTTGGCGTGGGGTATCGGTCCCATCATCGGTTCCAAACTCCAAGCCGGCGCGCTGGATTTGCTCATCGTCGTCTTTGGCGCGCTGCAACTTTTCCTCGCGCCGTTCGCGGCGATCGGTCTATGGCGCATCCGACGACGCGTCGAGATGCTGCCGTTCTTCCTCTACGCCGCGCTGCTCTATCTGGCGATGGCGCTGGTCTTCACCTTTCCCAGTTCGCATGGTAGTATGTTACATTCCGCCGCGGCGCTGATTCCATTTTTCGCGGTCGCCGTGCCGCCGGGCGTGGACGCGGTGGTCGAATGGATTGCGCGGCGGCGCAAGACCTGGCAGGCAGCGCAGGCGTCGCTCGTGTTCCGCGGCGGTTTTATCGCGCTGTCGATCTTCGTCAGCATCTTTCTATACGCGCAGGGTATCTGGCCCATCGTCAATCTGCCCAGCACGATTCCCCTGTGGAATCAGCGCGACGCGGCTTACCGAGACGTTGCGGCGTGGCTCGATCACCAAGGTGACCTCGGTCAGAACGCGCGCGGCGACGTGGTAATGGCGGTCGATCCACCGGCGTTGAGCAATCTCAGTCACCAGCGCGTTATTGCGATTCCCACGGACAATGTCGATGCGATCTTTGCCGCTGCACGCAAATACAACGCGCGCTATTTGGTTCTAGAGTACGATCATCCCGCGCCGCTGCGCGACTTGTTTCAGCAGCGCGTGACGATTCCCGGCTTGACGCGCGTGGCAGAGTTCCGCGACGCGCTGGATCGCCCGGTCACGCTGTACGAGATCACGCGATGATGCCGATGCTTAGAAAGCGCAGCCATGCTGTTTAAGGATATTGACATCTTCTGGTACGCGGCGCAGGCGATTCTACTGGGACGGGACCCGTACTCGATCCCGAACCTCGAAGTGTTCTATCCGTTGCCGTTCTACTTTTTGTTTATCCCGTTGGTCGCGCTACCGCTGCCGGTGGTTCATGTGGTGTGGACTGCACTGCAAGCCGTGATCCTGGTCGCGATCCTGCGCCGGCGCGCGGTGTTCGTCGCGCTCTCAATGCCTGTTCTCTTGACGTTCATCCTGGGTCAAGTCGATATCGCGATGGCAGCGCTGTTCGTTCTTCTGCGCTCCAGCGCTGCCGCTGGAATCGCGTTGGCGTTTCTTGCGCTCAAGCCCCAGCTCGTTCTATTGCTCGCGCCGTGGATGGTGTGGCAATGGTGGCAGCACGACCGCCGGCAGATCGTTTTGTTTGCGCTCGTGCTAGGCGTGTTAGTGGCTGGCGCATTCATCGTCCAACCGGATTGGCTGGCGCACTTTTTCGCGCGCAGCGGCGCGCGCACCCGCGCGGGAATCTCATCGTCGGTCTGGGGTTTGCTTTCCTTTTTACCAACGCCGATTTGGCTGGTTAGCGCGGCAGTCGTATCGATTGGACTGGTGATTTGGGCGTGGCGTACAAATCGTTTCGATTGGGTCGCGTCGGTCGGGTTGTTCATCAGCCCGTTTATATTTTCGTACAATTTGTTGCTGTTGCTCACGTTCGTCCGCAAGCCGGCATTCTTGATAGGGTTCACAGTGCTGTCGTGGATAACGTTCGGCATCGGCGCGCTGGTGCTAGGTGATGGTGCGTCGGCGCTGCTAGTCGTGCTGGTTTGGGCGACATTGGCGTGGCAGGAACGAGAACGTTCAATCTCAAGCAGAGGCGCGCGACGATGACACAAGCGATGCGGCAGACGTGGCTATTCGGAATCATCTTTGTGATCCTGTTTGGTGCAGTATGGTTTTCCGCCGCGCAAATTCCGGCGGCGTGGGAGTTGTCCGATTTCCACGTGACTTTTTACCGCGCGGCGCGCTATTTCCTACGCGGAGAGAATGTTTATCTCAGCGCGTACCCGCATCCGTTCAACGGACGCGAGTATCCGCCATACGCGCCCATTTGGGCTTTGTATGCCTTTGTGCCTTTTGCCGCGTTGTCTCTGCCGTATGCCGAGGGGTTGCGTGTTGCGCTCGACGTTGTTGCGATGCCATTTTTGGCGTACCTATGCGCGCGACTGGTAGGACTGCGCCGATTGCAATCGATTATGTTGATAGTCATAGCGCCTTGGGTGTTTACCGAGATACATTCTGGACAGTTGACGCCGTTGGTGTTTCTGGGAGCGCTACTTTGTTATTGGGGCATTCGACGCGTCAATGCGCCGATTACGGCGATCGGCTTGTGGTTTGCTCTGTCCAAGTTCACCATCGTATCGTTAGTGATTTTTGCGACCGTTGTTTTTGCATGGCGTCGTAAAATATTGGGACGAACGCTCGCTATTCTTGCTGCGTTGATTCTTGTCGCGTCACTCGCTAGTCCAACGTGGTTCATCGACCTTCTGCAACTCTATCTTGATCGGTTAGTACATCCCCGCTTGGTGGATTCGGTCTTGTTACTGCCCGACTATCCGTGGGCGCAGCTAGGTCTGTTGACCGTCGGTGCGTTGTTCGTCATCTGGTGTGTCTGGCGATGGCGCATGGATCAGCCGACTCCGTGGTTCTGGTCAGTGCTTATCGCAGCGAGCCTGGTCGGCGCATTGCATACCTTCATTTATGACTGGCAAATGCTGATGCTGCCTCTGGCGCTACTCATCCGATCGCGATGGGGTGTTTGGTTCACAGTAGTCGTCTACGTATATTCTCTCTTGTGGGTGATTCTGTCTGCTGGTATGGACATTCCAATTCCATCGGTGAAGATGATTCCGGGAATCATTCTCGCGGTTACCGTGGGATGGGGATTTGTCCAAAGCACACACCTCCGTCCGTCAGTCATTGTCAATGGAGCCGAGCATGTCTGATTCCATTTCTGGAGCGCGCTCTCCGCGCCAGCTCTCCTGGGACACGATTCTGTTCATTGGACTATGGGCAGCGCTCTTCTGGTCGAGCGAATTGAGCGGGTTGGTAATTCCAACGAACCAATTTGACACCACGCTCATCGCGCATCTTACCCGTGTGCTGGATTTTGCCCCGCTGTCCGCGTTTATGGTCATTACGCTGATCGCGTATATCGTCGCGGATATGGTTTTGACCGACCATCGGCAATTTGTGCTCAAACTCGCCGCCGTTTGGGTTACGATATTGGCGTTTGTTGTGATGCCAACGGTGGCGGCAATTCTCTATCGCCACAACAGCGCACCGTATCTCTATATTCACGATGGCGCAATTCAAATCGAAGAGGCGGTCAAGTTCTTGCTCGCAGGGAAAAACCCCTATGCTGAAAATTATACCGCAACGCCAATGGCGCAGTGGGCTTTTCATGAACCGGGGCTGGACGTTAATCCATCGCTCTTTCACCTACCTTATCATCCAGGAATGATCTTGGTAACTGTCCCACTCTATCTCTTGTCCGAGGTGACACTAGGGTGGTTCGATCAGCGTTTCGTCTACCTACTGATGTTTTTTGCGCTTGCGTTGATGTTGTTGAGCGCAGGGCGAACGCCGCGCGAGCGACTGGGTGCACTGATGGTGGTTGCGCTGAATCCACTTTTCGTCCCATTCTTCATCGAAGGGCGCAATGATGTCGTCGTCCTGTTCTGGCTTATCGGAGCGATTCTTTTACTGCAACGAAACCGGAGCGCGTGGGCAGGCTTTTGGTTCGCCGGCGCGGCGGCAAGCAAACAGACGGCGTGGTTTATGATCCCATTCTTCCTTTTTTATCTCCTGAAGGATACCGCCGTGACGCAGTGGCGGGTGCTGCTCGCACGTGTCAAGCCGCTCGTTCCTGGCGCAGTTTTACTGACGGCGACTCTGCTTCCATTCTTCCTCTGGAATCCGGCGGCGTTTGTTGAAGACACTGTCAATTACCAATCGGGCATTTCGTCCAACACGCCGACTTACCCCATCAAGAGTCTCGGCTTGGGCGACCTCGCGCTGGGGCTGGGCTGGATCAAAAGCAGCACGGACACTTTTCCGTTTTCGATTTTCCAGATCGTGCTCGGCGGACTGACGCTGATTCTTTTACTGTGGCTCCAGTGGCGTCATAACACGATCGCGCAGATGGCGCTCAACTACGCAATTCTATTTTTTGTGTTTGCGTTTTTCTCGCGCACATTCAACGATAACCATCTCGGTTTTGCGCTCACTTGTTTCATCCTTCCCTCGTTTCTCGCGGAAGCGAACCCGAGTTCATGAAACGCTTCCTGCTTCTCACTCTCCTCGCGCTCGGCGTCCTCGGCATCGGTCTCTATTTTGTCGATGCCAATCTCCGCGCGCGCGCGCTCGCCGACGCCGACAGCGCGCGCGCCGCGCAGGCGCGCCTGTTCGCCAATTCGGTCGACCGGCTGCTGCAGTGGCGGATGAGCGAGGCGTTCACCTTCGCCGCGCTGCCGTCGCTGCGCGGTT
>DAIDTM010000161.1 GCA_027457205.1 Anaerolineae bacterium
GCGCGGTCAATAATCCGCTGTAAAGCAACGATGTCAACACGACCGGCACGCTGAACGTGCTGCTCGCCGCGCGTGACGCGAGTGTTGCGCGCGTGGTGTACGCGTCATCGTCGGCAGCATACGGCAACGCGCCCGCGCTGCCGAAAGAGGAAACGATGACGCCCGACCCGCTGTCGCCGTACGCGGTTTCCAAACTGGCGGGCGAGCAGTACGCCAAGATTTTCCACGCGCTGTACGGTCTCTCGACGGTATCGCTCCGCTATTTCAACGTCTTTGGTCCGCGCCAAGACCCCACCACGCAGTACGCCGGCGTCATCGCCAAGTTCATTTCGTGCGCGCTGGAAGGCAAACCGTACCCGGTTTTCGGCGACGGCGAGCAGTCGCGCGATTTAACCTACGTCTCGAACGTCGTCGATGCGAACCTGCTTGCCGCCGAAGCCACGCTCGATGACGCGCCGATGATGAACATCGCCTACGGAGAGCGCGCCTCGCTCAACCAGATCATCGGCATGTTGAACGAACTGACACATCAGAATTTGCCGGCGCAGTATTTACCCGAACGCGCCGGCGGCGTGCGGCACTCGCACGCATCGCTCCAGCGCGCGAAGGAAATCCTCGGCTACGCGCCGAAGGTGGACCTGCTAGAAGGATTGCGGCGGACGCTGGAGTGGTATAAAGGCAAATGAGCCAAACTTGCCAAATGTGCCAAAAAGCATTTGGCAAGTTTGGCATGACTGTGCTGAACTTCGCACAGCCATTGGCTTGTTTGGCGCGTTTGAGGTGTTTCATGGACGACAACGCAAAACTCATCGCAGGGTTGCAAGCCGCGTGGAAGCGCGAGATTGCCGGCGCCAAGACGTATCGCGAACTGGCGCGCCGCGCGCACTCGACGGAGCAGCGCGACATTTTGGACCGCCTTGCCGACGCGGAGGAGCGGCACGCGGAGCGGTGGGCGCCGCGCTTGAAGGAGCTGGGCAGCGCGCCGCCGGAATTTCGCGAGTCGTTCGTCGAACGCGCGCAGCGCTGGGTGCTGGTACAGACCGGCACGGAAACCGCGCTGCGGAACATCGAAGCGACGGAAGACAGCGATTCGGCGGCGTATGCGGCGCTCGCAGAATCGGCGACGGACGAAAAAGATCGCGCCGCGGTGCACGCGACCGAAACCGAAGAGCGCGCGCACGGTCGATTGATCGGCGAGATGTCGCAGCCCGCCGCGCCGCAAGCGCGCCTCGATTCGATGATGAAGACGGAAAAGTGGCACGTGCGCGGCGGCGGCTGGATCGGGCAGGCGATTTACGGGATGAACGATGGCTTGGGCGCGGCGTTCGGCGTGGTCAGCGGCGTCGCCGGCGCGACCGGCGAGAACGCGGGGTTCGTTCTGATCAGTGGCATCGCCGCGGCGATTGCGTCCGCGCTGTCGATGGGCAGCGGCGCGTACCTCGCGACGAAATCGGAACGCGAGGTGTACGAGGCGGAGTTGGGGCGCGAGCGGCGCGAGATCGAGATGAACCCGGAGCAAGAGCGCTAAGAAATGCAGTTGTTCTACGAACTCAAAGGGTTCAAGACCGAAGAGGCGAAACTGCTCGCGTCGCGCCTGTCGGAACAGCCGGAACAGATGCTCAAGACGCTGGCGCACGAAGAACTCGGCTTGTCCGAATCGACATTCCCGAATCCGTGGCGCGCCGCGATCAGCGCGTCGATTAGCACCGCGCTCGGCGCGTTCATTCCGGTGCTGCCATTTTTCTTTCTCTCCGGCATCCCCGCGCTCGCCACGTCGTTCGTCATCAGCACGCTCGCGCATTTCGTCGTCGGTGCCTCGAAGGTGATCGTGACCGGGCGCAGTTGGTGGAAGAGCGGCTTGGAAATGACGGCGGTCGGCTTGGGTGAGGCGACGATCACGTACGTCATCGGCGTGTTGATCGGCGGCAAGGTGGGGTAGGGCGAAAGGATGAAGGCAGAAGGCAGAAGGCAGAAGGATGAAAACCTTCAGGACGCGGATTGACGCGGTAAACCCGGATGAAAAAGCAGACCCTCCGAGATATACGAAACATTAACTTGACATGCCAATCGAACATCTGTACAATATTTGCAATCTCACCGTCAGGAGGAAAAAATATGGCGAACTATGTGCTGCTCTATAGCGGGGGTAAAATGCCCGAATCCCCAGCCGAACAAGCTGCGGTCATGAAAGACTGGGAAACCTGGTTCGGCAAAATCGGCAGCGGCTTGGTAGACGGAGGCGATCCGTTCACCGGCAAAGCCAAGAGCATCGCGAGCGACGGGAAAGTTACCGACGGTCCGATTGGCGCAATGGCGAGCGGGTACTCGATCATCAAGGCGGATTCGCTCGACGCGGCAGCCCAGATCGCCAAAGGGTGTCCGGTTCTCAAGGGTGGCGCCAAGATTTCCGTGTACGAAACGTTCAAGGCGATGGGATAAGCCCGTTAGCCGATCTATCCTGCACATACAAGAAACACTCGGTCATGCGCCGAGTGTTTCACGTTTTCAGGCGACCTTTCGATATTCTGGTTCTCGAAGGTCTTTGATTTACGCGCGGAGTGTGGTAGAATAGAACCAAGATAGGATGATTATGATCGGCGGCGTTCTTCTCCTCTCGCAACCATTTGACCTATTATCAAACTCACAGGCAAAGACCATGAAGGATTCAACCGACAAGTTCATCGAGTTGATGCGGCAGCACTATGGCCCCGAAGAGAAAGTGGGACGGGGTAACATGTTGAATTTTGGCGGACAAGTCACACTCGCTATCGGGAACTCGAAATCACACGGGAAGGGCAATTTCTTTTATTCCATTCAGTCTGACCTGCTTGAAATGAAGCGTAGCAAGTTCATTACTCCGCCACTTGGAACTCATGCAGCGCTTATCTGCGGCGATGAGCAAACAGTGTTGGTCTTGCCACAAAAGCTGGTAGCCGAAGCAATGAAAAAATCTCCGACAGATCGAATCAATTTCTATCTCAGAGATCAAAGATACTACATGCAGGCAACCGGTTATCCAAAGACTGATGTTACACAATATCTCAACAAATACCCTGAGCCTCTGTCAAAGAGTGGAATAGCAGAGCCACAAAAGGAAATTGTTACTCCACCAGAACAGCAAGAATCTGAAATCCGCGATCATACGCGCATTCAATGGATGCTAATACGATTCGGACGCGCCGCGGGTTATTCGGTTTGGGTACCGCCAAGTGATAGAAACCAGAAGTTTGAATCAGAAGAGTTTGCAGACCTAACTATTTCTGAGCTGCCAAATTTTGGCTTTGATGCGATTACGAGCCAAATTATCTCAAACATTGACGTGCTCTGGTTGGAGGGGAATGTCATACACAAAGCTTTCGAAATCGAATCTACGACCTCGATTTACAGCGGTTTACTGCGAATGTCCGACCTTGTTCAATCACAACCCAATATCAACATTGATCTCCACATCGTCGCACCTGCCCGTCGCAGAGACTTGGTGCGCAAGAATGTTTTGCGCCCAACATTTTCGCGATTGCGTCCGAAATGCTCTTACATTACCTTTGAAGAAGTAACGACCAAATACGCAATGGTGAAAGATATTCTCCGCCAACAACAAGCGCAATTACGAGATCTACTTCAGAGTGAACACTTCTAATTCTATGATGGTCATTCGTCGTGATAGTCATTGAGTTGATTAGGAAATTAAAACATGGAAAAGATCAAGACTGAGCAAGAGATCGACCAGGCATTGCACGACTACATGGTTTTCTGGAGCAATGAGTGGGTAGAGCCACCGGCTTTTTATTGGGTTGCCGATGTAAGCGGTGAATCACCTAAACATGCTCTGGAATCAAATCTGGAAAAAATCATTCAAGCCGCTCGCGAGTTCGATGGAAGTCTCTCCGATTTAGACAGAGATTACATCGTAGAGAATTTGTGCTTACTCCGCCGAGATTGTTGGACATCACAATACACCCCCAACTGGTCAGAAATCTTTGTTTAATCCGATGCCAACTCCGGACTAGCGACATTGGGCTAAGAACTCATACTCATAGACCAACAGTAAATCGTAGTTTTCTGCGTCCCTCCGCGTCCCAATCCTTCCGCCTTCATCCCTCATCCTTTGACTCAAAATGCCTATCGATCCTGAACGCCAACGCCAAGCCAAAGAATACGCGCGCATCCACCATCGCCTCTGGGCGCTCGACCTCGTCCTGTCCGCGCTCGCGCTAGTCACCGTCCTCGCGCTGGGGCTGAACGTCTGGCTCAAGCAAATCGTCCTCGCGCTCGCGCCGAACGTCTGGCTATCGACGTTTCTGTACTTTGTGGTCGCGCTCGTCGCCTACGGCGCGCTCTTCTTCCCGCTCTCGTACTACAGCGGCTATGTGCTGTCGCATCGCTACGGCTTGTCAACGCAAACACTGCGCGCGTGGCTCGTCGATGTCGCAAAAGGTGGCGCGCTCGGCATCATCCTCGGCGGCGTCGTGATCGAGGTCATCTATGCGCTACTGCGGGCTGCGCCGGCGGGCTGGTGGCTGTGGGCGAGCGCGTTCATGGTCTTGCTCAACGTCGTGCTCGCCAATCTTGCACCCGTGCTCATCTTCCCGATCTTTTTCAAATTCAAGCCGCTCGAAGACGCGGAACTCGTCGCGCGGCTGACCGCACTGGCGGCGCGCGCCCACACGCGCGTACGCGGCGTCTACACGATGATGCTGTCGGAGAAAACGACTGCCGCGAACGCCGCGCTGATGGGACTGGGCAACACGCGCCGCATCGTGCTGGGCGATACGCTGTACAACCAGTACACGCCCGACGAGATCGAAACGATCATCGCGCACGAGTTGGGGCATCACGTCCACCACGACATCGGCTGGTCGTTGGCGGCGGGAACGCTTTCGACGCTGCTGGGATTCTGGATTGCGAACGTCTTTTTGCAATGGAGCGTGGCGCAGCTGCATTACGCGGGGATCGCCGATCTCGCCGCGTTTCCGCTCTTGGGGCTTGCGCTCGGCGCGTTCGGGCTGATCGCGTCGCCGCTGAGCAACGCGTTCTCGCGCTGGCGCGAATCGCTGGCGGACGCGTACGCGCTGCAATCCACACGCAACGCGCCGGCGTTTATCGGTGCAATGGAGAAACTGGCGAACCAAAATCTGGCGGAGCTGGAGCCGGAGCCGTGGGTGGAATTCCTGCTGTACGATCATCCGCCCATCGGCAAGCGGCTCAAGTGCGGGGAAGCGTTTGCGACGGCGCGACGATAAAAAAACAAGCCCGATCAACTCGATCGGGCTTGTTTTTGAAAGAAATGCCGGTCTAGGTGGTGGAGAGTCCGTTCGTGACTCGGCTGAAGATGTTGGCGATCTGGGGGCCAACAAGCAGCAAAATGGCGATCACGACGATCGCAACAAGAACGAGAATTAACGCGTACTCCACCAAGCCCTGACCTTCCTCGCGTGGCAAGTACATTGTCGCACCTCCTTGCCGCCATTATAAGGGTAGTGGCTGGGTCTGGCAATAGGAAATTAGGACTGGTCGGACAAACTGCCTAATTCTGCCGATTCACGGCGGCAGCGGCGGCTGTGGACTGGGCTTGCGTCGTTGGCGTGCGCGAGCGCAGCACCACCGCGATCAGCCCCGCCGCCGATCCCAGCGCTGCCGCGCCGATGAGCCAGCCCCATTGCCCGCGCGGCAACTGGGACGGCGCGTTCGGCGAGACGGCGGTCCGCGCGCGCGACTGGCGCTGCGCGGCGAGCATCAGCGAATCGCGCAGCCGCGCGCGAAATACCGGCGCCGCCGTCGCCGGCTGTAGCGTCCGGTGAACGCGTGCGGCAACGCTCATCAGCGATTCGAGTTCCGCGCCCTGCGCCGGCGGCGCATCGCTCCGTACCGGTGGATTTGCGCCGCGCGCGTTGAGTTCATCCGCGTGCGCGGCAAGCATTTCGGTTATTTCATCCCCGTTCATTTCACTTCTCCTGCTGGCGATGCGGGATACACCACGGTCCCGATCACGCCCGGTCCAAAATGCACCGCCAGCGAAACCGCAATATCGTCCACAAACGCGTCGACGCAATTCAACGCCGCTTTGCCGCGCGCGAGAAGGGTATCGGCGTCCGCGCGCGCCTCGCCGTGAATCACGGCAAATTTTACCGGGCGGTCGCCTGCCGCGCGCCGCGCGTGCTCGAGCAGCAGGTCGAGCGCGGCTTGGCGCGAGCGCACGCGCCCGCTCGGCGCAAGATTTCCCTCGTGCAGGGAAATGATCGGCTTGACGTTCAAGAGCGATGCGATAAATCCCTGGAGATTGCTGATGCGCCCGCTCATCTGCGCGTACCGCAGCGTCGCCAGCGCGAGAACGATGCCGACGTGCGGACGTGCTGCCTCTAGCCGCGCCACAATGTCGTCGATGCTTTTTCCCGCGCGCGCCATCTCCGCCGCGTCGACGCACATAAAACCCAAGCCGGCGGAACCCGCCATGCTGTCGAAGGGAATCACGCGGACCTCGTTCGCCACTTCGCGCGCCGCGAGCGTCGCCGAGTTGACCGTGCCGCTGAGTTTGCCGGTCACGTGCAGCGATAGAATCGTATCGAATCCGTCGCGCGCCGCGGCGCGGTACGCCGCCGCGAACTGACCCACCGAGGGCTGGGACGTTTGCGGAATGATTCCCAACGCATCGACCTTTTGGTAGAACGTGCGCTGGTCGATGTTCACGCCTTCTTCAAACGTCTCGTTGCCAAACTGAATGTTGATCGGCACGACGCCCAGGGCGTACTCGTGAAAGTAACTTGCCGGCAAATCGCAGGTTGAATCGGTGATGATCTTGATCTTCGGCACGCTATGACTCCTTTGTCACTGGCGTCAAAAAGTGTCACTCGGACTTGTCTTCCACGAAGGTTACGAAGACTACCAAGAAAAACCTTCGTGTACTTTCGTGTTCTTCGTAGACATTTTCATGCGACACCGCGCCGGGACAGCTCGTCGCGCAGCGCGATCAGCGTCCGATGGTACAGCGACTTGACCGCGCCCTCGGTGCGTCCCATCACCCGGGCGATCTCGACATTCGACATCCCTTCCGCGAATTTCAAAATCAGCACCTGCTGCCGCTCGGCGGGCAGCGCGGCAATCGCAGCCAGGAGCACGCGCGCCTCCTCGCTCCGCTCGGCGAGATGTTCGGGACCATCGCCGCGCTCCGCCAGTCCCACCAGATCGTCCAACCGGATGTCGCGACGGCGGCTGCGGTCGCGGTGCCAGTTCGCGACCAGATTATGCGCGATGCGGTAGAGCCACGCGGCAAACGGCGCGCCGTGGTCGCGGTACGTATCGATGTGCGCGAGCGCGCGGAAGAACACGCGCGCGGTCAGGTCTTCGGCGTCGTGCGCGTTGCCCACGCGATAGTACACATAGTTGTAAATGCGGTCGACGTACCGCTCGTACAGCGCGCCGAACGCGTCGGCATCGCGTGCGGCGCGTTCGATCAGACTTGCTTCCGATTCGGACAATCCCAGCTCCCAACACGCCAGCACCGCGGTGCTCTGACGATAAGAACACCGCGGCGCGGCAAGAGATACGTGGCGCAGGTCATCGCCGGTTACAGATGAGCATTCGCAAAGCATCATCCGTCGGCGATGACTTGCGACTGCTAGTCTGTGTAGAACGCCAGCCCGATGGCGTTGGGTCCCGTGTGCACTCCGATGACCGAACCGATCTCCGTGGTGTAGAACTCTTTACAGTCGAACCGCGACCGGATCTCTTTCTCCAGCGCGGCGGCGTCGTGAGGCGCAAGGGCGTGCAGCACCGAGACGTACACCGGTTGGTGATGGGTGCGCTCCTCCATAATCTGCAGCAACCTTTTTAACGCTTTGGATCGAGAGCGCGGCTGTTCCAGCGGTTCGACCAGACCGTGCTCGATCTGCAGCAGCGGTTTGACGTTCAGCATCGAGCCGAGCATGGCTCGCGCGCCGCCAATCCGTCCGCCGCGCCGCAGATATTCCAGCGTGTCGAGGACGAAGATGAGATTCAGTCTTGGAATGAGCGCGTTCACCAGTGCGACGATTTCCTCGCGCGATTTGCCTGCTTCCGCCGCCTGCGCGGCGGCGATGCACAACATCCCCAGCGCCATCGAAAGCCACGGCGTGTCGACGATGGTGATCGGCATGGCTTTCTTGAGCTGGACTTCCAGTTCCGTCTTCGCCGCGCACGCCGAGGCGTACGTTCCGCTCAACTTGCTCGGCAGATGCAGGGAAACGATCTCCTTGCCCGCGTCGAGCAGTGGGCGGTACGCCTCCATAAACTCGCCGGCGGACGGCTGCGATGTCGTCTGGTGATCTTTCGCCTTGGGCAGCATCTCGTAAAACTGCTGGTTCGAAAGATCGATCTCGTCACGGTAGACCCGCGTGCCGAAAATCGCTTTGAGCGGAACGACATCGATGTGATGTTTCTGTCGCTCCACCATCGGCAGGTGGGCGGACGAGTCGGTCACGATCTTTACCGGACACTCCTTGCTCATTCGCTCCTTTCCGCAGTGGTTAAGATTGCCGGCGCAGAACGCGCCGATCGCACAATCCACGCCAGTCCGAGGGCTGCCAGGAGGACCAGCGCGCCGATCAGCGCCAGCAGCAGGACCGTTGCCGGCAGCATCGTCGCGAGCGGCGCGTCTCGAACGTTCAAGAACGACAAGGCGCTGTTGCTCAGTGTCAGTGCGACCGCGTTCCACGCGGCGTGGAAAAACACGCTCACCAGATAAGCGATGAAAAGCTGGCTCCACCTCCTTTCGACTCGCGCGGCGTACCAGCCGCGTCCCATCGTCGCTCCGTTCGCGACGTGCATGATCGTCGCGCCGATGCGCAGAAATGCGACGACCGCCCAGACGGACAGCGCCGCGTTTGAATTAAACAGATTTTCGAACAAGGCAAAACCCGCGCCCGCCGCCATTCCCCACAGCAGCGCGTCCGCCCGCTGCGTGCGGCGCGGATCGATGAACGCGACGACGAGCGTCTTGAGTCCTTCTTCGACGAACGGGACCAAGACCGCCGCGTACAGCAGAATGCCGGCGAGCACCTTGGGATCGTTCGCCCAGCCGGAAAACGCCGAGTAATCGTGCGTCGCCTGCGCCAGCGCCAACTGACGCCGGAGCTGATCGATCAACGCTTGGCTTCCCGGCGCGAGCGAGAGCGCCACCGCTGCGGCGACGATGAAAACGACCGCGATCAAAACTTCCACCACGACCGCAATCGCGGTTGCGCCCAACGCGCCCCAGCCGAACGCGACGACCAGCGCGCGCAGCCCCGACGTTGCGCCGAGGCGGTGCGCCGCGTACGCCAGCAGCGCGAGCGGCGGGACCGCCGCGGCGATGAAATGCCACGGCGGGAAGATGAACGCCGCCACGCGGATCGCCAACGCGGTTTGCGCCAAAGACGGAATCGCCAGCGCGCCCAGCCCAAGCAGAATCGCGACGAAGAATAGGACGACGAAGACGAGGACGTGCGGGAACGCGCGCGCGGCTTGGATCGGGACGCGATTTCGTACCGTGTTGATACCCTGCCACAGGAACAGCGCGCCGAGCAGTATTCCAATGCCCGTGAGTGCGCCGAAGACGGCGTTTGTTTCCACTGCGCTCGTGCGCGTTTGCGATGTGAACGGCAAGATCGCGTAGAACAGCGCCGAGCACAGTCCGCACAGCAGCAGGAACGCGGCGAGCACGATCATCCATACGCCGCCGATGACGAGGGTGTTGTCGCGCTGGGAAGTGGCAGCAACGGGGAGATTGGGTGATTCGGTGATTGGTTGATTGGGCGGTTGAGAAGATTCCATTTGCTTAACGCGGGGACAAGTATAGCACGCACACGAAAGAAGAGCAAACGATTTCAATTGGTGACTGTACACAGCTTCTGGTGGAGCGGGCAGCCTCGCCCGCAGACGAGCCGTCTGCGCTACATGTGTGCAGGCGCCAGATTTCAAGCGCGATGCATTACCGACTGATCGCCAACTGGTACACCTCACGCCGCTCGCGCCCGGACTCGCGCGCTACGCGCTTGACGGCGTCGGTGCGCGGCAGTCCCGCCGCGATCAGATCGCGCACCGCCTCGCGCACGCGCGCGTCGTCCCAAGCCACGTGTTCGTCTTTCGTCTTTCGTCTGTCCTCCGCGGTCTTTCCCGCGATCACCAGCGTAAATTCGCCGCGCGGCGCCGTCTTGGCAAAATGTTCGCGCGCCGCATCGGCGCTGCCGCGAAAAAACTCTTCGTACAGCTTGGTCAGCTCGCGCGCGGCGCACAGCGTGCGGTTACCCAAGACTTGGGCGATGTCGTCCAGACTCGCGCGGAGGCGATGCGGCGCTTCGTACGCGACGAGCGTGCGCGGCTCATCGGCGACGGATTGCAGCAGTTTGCGCCGTGCGCTTTTCTGGCGCGGCAGGAAACCGAGATAGACGAACTGATCGGTCGGCAAGCCGGACGCGACAAGCGCGGTGGTCAGCGCGCTGGCACCCGGAATCGGCGCGACGCGGATGCCGCGCTCCAGCGCGGCGCGCACAAGCTCGTAACCCGGATCGGACAAGCCGGGCATGCCGGCTTCCGAGATGACCGCGACATCGCCGCGCTCCAGCGCTTCGAGAATGTGATCGAGTTTCGTCAGTTTATTGTGTTCAAAGTAGGAGGTGACCGGCGTCGCCAGCCCGAAATGCGTGAGGAGGTTGCGCGCGGTGCGCGTGTCTTCGGCGGCAATCAGCGTCACTTGTTTCAGGACGCGGAGCGCGCGCAGCGACATGTCTTCCAGATTTCCGATCGGAGTCGCGACGAGATAAAGGGTGTTCATCATCTTGATGTGTGGCGGGGGCTATTATAGCGCGGAATGACGCCAGCGTCCATCGCCGCCGCGGTGATTGTACGTAAGAAGCGCAGATGACTCGTTTGCGGGCAAGGCTGCCCGCTCCACAAGGAGATGCGTACAATCGCCGGCGCAGCCAGATTGACGACGGCGTATTTCTCGGATATAATATTTTCGACGATGCGGGTGTAACTCAGTTGGCAGAGTGTCTGCTTCCCAAGCAGAATGTCGTGGGTTCAAATCCCATCACCCGCTCACCATCCGATCCATTGCGCCGGCTCCTGATCGCGACCCCCGCGACAAGGAGCCGGCGTTGTTTCTTGGAGTGGCGCCGGCGCTAGCCGATCCCTGCGCTCAGCGCGAGCGCGAGCAGCAAATGCCCCGCGGCGATCAAAGGCGACAGCGTGACCATGGCGTACAGTTTGCCGCGTTCCGGCAATCGGGAGGCGTTGACTTGAAAAAAGACCGCGTAAAAGATCGCCGCGCCGCCGCCCCAGATCACCGGCACGATGACCGGCACTCCGCCGAAAAAAGTGTGCGCGGGATTCACGTAGAGCCACCAGTGCAGTTGCGCGGCGAGCGCTTCAATCGGCAGCGCGAGACTAGCGGCGATTACGAACATCAGCGCGGCGACCGGCGTGAAATTTGGCGACGCCGTGAATCGCCGCGCGAACTGGTACGCGAGATAAAAGATGCCGCCCCACAGCAATCCGACAATCGCCGGCGCAACGCCCAGCCGCGTGATCGCCGGCGCGTAGACGTACGTTTGGAGCGCCACCTGGGTAATCGTCTCGCGGATGAAAACGTACAAGTACGCGCCGATGAACCATTGCTGCGCGAACGCGCGGCTTTCATAGCGCGCCGCGTGCCACGCGCAGCCGACGAAGAGAACGAGCGACAAGAATTCGACGATGAAGGTGAACATGAGTTACCCCGGGCTCGCCGCGTGGTCCGCGCCGAACAAAAGGTACAGCCCCAGCCAAAAGATCGGCGCGAGGAGGGTGGCAAACGCGCGCCATTCGACGTGCACCGCCAGTTCAACCAAGCCCAAGAACACGACGATAAAGACGACGAGCGCAAACGGTAGGTGGCGTAATGGGTCTTTCAATGTCTTCTCCCATGTGTGAGGTGGCTCGATTATATCACAGAAATGCCGTGACTGAATTACTCTTGACAACCCCCGCGATGTGACCTATGATTTGGACGATCACGCGAGTCATCTTCCGATGATTGGCTTTGGCGAACTCCGCAAGTTATCTGTGCAGTGGCGCGTCGATCTTGCCGCCGTCGAGCGCGCTTACGCGGTGGACTGGCTGCTCAAGGGCATCTTCGATCACGCCGCGCTGTCGCGCGCGCTGGTCCTGCGCGGTGGCGCCGCGCTGCGTTACGCGCTCTGCGCCGATTACCCGATTGCCGAAGACCCGGAATTCCTTGTTGCCGAGCCGCTGGACGACGCTGCCGCGCGCGACGCGCTCACAGATGCGCTGCGCGCTGCCGCCGTCGCAAGCGGCTTGCGATTCTTGTTGACCGATCTTGCCCGCGGCTCGGCGAAAGTGGAATACACCGGACCGCTCGGTCGGCGTTCCGCCGCGCAGCCGCGCCTCACGCTCGCGTTCGTCGTTGGGCGGACGCGGCTTGAGCCAGTGCGCGCGCCGCTGATTCATCCGTTCAGCGATGCGTGCGCGGCGACGGTCGCGTCGATTTCGCTGGACGAGTTCGCCGCCGAGCGCATCGCGC
>DAIDTM010000162.1 GCA_027457205.1 Anaerolineae bacterium
CAAATGCGTGCAATGCTGGATGGCGGTTTTGCCTGGTTACGCCGACGCCCTGATCTCCTCTTGAATTGCTTTCACGCGGCAGGTTTATCTGTAAACCAACTTTGGTTAGATTGAGTAATTTATCTCTGTCAATATAATTACCATTATCAACTAACGCTTCGCGGATTCTTATAATTCCTCCGCCTTGTCTTTGGTTGAGACGTGTCCTGCTTATGGTTTTAATTATTAAATTATTCCTTTGATATTTAGGGTGCAAGGGCTTGGGCGATGATAATAATTCATCCGCTGAGTACGGACTGGTTCCTGGATTTGTAAATTCGATATATTCATTCTCAATGGAAATTAATGCAAGATCATCGACAGAATAGTCCCTGTGAATTACAAAATTAACCATTGCCTCAACTATTGCGGTTTGGGGATATTTTGCAACCTTCTTTGGTCTTCCTAGGTCGTCACGTTCGAGCGGGTCTTCCCATGTATCTATCCATAACTCACTAAGATAATCATGAAGTTCTTTGATGATCGCAGTTAGACATTTTCCATTTAAAATTCTTAATTTCGTAGGTGAATATCTATTGTCTTCAAGCATTACATCTGTATGATGCCCAATTGGCAGTCTTTCTGTCGGACCAAAAAGCATAGCACCCACAATTGAAAAATTTAGTCCATCTTTTGTTGGACCAACTAATGTCCAACTTTTGAGAGTAAGAATTAATCGATCTTCATCTAACCCAACTAATTCGTCGCACAGATCAACGAAATAAGAAATGGCTTCTAAGTTTCTTTCTCCCCACCTGATGGATGTAATATTTTCCGTTTCTAAAGTGTCAGTAAATTGGTGGTTATTTGTATTAATTGTATTTTTCTTAACGTGTTTTCCAATTGACGCGACAACTTTTGAAGCCAAGTTATCTGGCGATGTGAAATACTCAGGCGTATGTTCGGCTGTGGCTTTTGCTTTGAATTTCTTGATTTTTGTCAGACTTTCATCCATCTTCTTTGGCGGCCAATCGTAATCTTCATTGACCACAAAGACCAGAATGGGTATTTTCCTTGACGCTGCATGAAGATATTCCTGCTCGGTTACAGAAACCTTTGAACCCGTTGGCACCGTGCCATAGCGATAAGCATAGATACCGACAAGGACATCGCATTTATCAAGTTCATCCAAAGATGCTTTTGTTGGTTCTTCGTCGCGTGCGCCAAAAATTTCCATGTGGTCAACTTCTTCACCCATTGTGCGAAGTGAGTTGACTACCGCCTTGCGATGTTCGATCAGGTCAAGGTAAGTGGAGGAGAGAAAGACTTTCATAGTTGTTCTCATTTGCATCTAGTGCGCGCTGTTCGGTGCGCCCACACGACGAATCACGTGGAAATGAAAATAACCCGGCACGAAATAACTCTGCGAGTAGTCGATCACGCGCCCGTCGCGCGTGAACAGTTGCGCGGCGAGTTTGTGCAGCGGCTCGCCCGGTTGCAGATTCAACTGGCGCGCGATCGTCTTGTTCGCTGATTCGATCATGATATCGGTACGCGAGTGGCTCAGCGGCAAATCGCCGCGGCGGATCAAGAGATCGAGCACCGAGCCGCGAAAATTGCGGTCGAGGTCTTGGCGTTGCAGAACGGTCGTGGGGACCACGTCGACTAGAAACGCAATCGGCAGTTTGCCGGTCATGATGACGCGCGCGATAGAGAGGACCGGAGTTTCGTCGGCGACTTGCAAGCACGCGGCTTCGGCGGCGGTGGCAGGGCGCTGCTCGATCATCGGTTCGCCCATCCGCGTTTTCAAGTCGATGCGCCGCGCCAGCGTCTCCAGACTCTCCAGCTGTTCCAAGCCCGCGTCGATCTTGGGCTGCGGGACGACAAACGTGCCGACGCCGTGTTTGCGGGTGACGACGCCGCGCTGTTCGAGTTGGGACAATGCTTCCCGAATGGTCGCGCGGCTAACGGCAAAGTGCTGGCTCAGCTCTGTCTCGGACGGCAACATGCCATTGCCCCGAGCCAGATTGCCGGCGTCGATGCCTGTGAGGATTTCTTGAACGACTTGGCGCGCGAGAGGAATACTTTTGCGAACCATCAGCTGCTTTGCTTGAAAATTGGTCAGATTACAGTCGTCTGACAACTGAAATTATATCAAAATGCGGGAAATTGTCAATTCATCCACGAATCACGCGAATAAAAATATTAGTGCAGATTCGCGTAATTCGTGGATAGGATTTTGGGCAGCAGCGCATACCACTCCGTCGCGCGCACCACATCGTCAACGCGGATGTGCTCGTCCACCGTGTGCACCACGTCTTCTTCGCCCGGACCAAAGCCAACCGATGGAATGCCGGCGGCGCCCGCCCAGTACGCGCCGTTCGTCGAAAAGTTCCATTTGCCGGTTGTCGTATCCATATCCAGCGCGCGTGACGCTTCGACGGCGGCGCGCACGAACGGATGCGATTCCTCGAATGTCCACACCGGAAAGACTTGCTCGTGCTCGCGCACGTAGCCGTTGTAAGATGGCTGCGCGTATCGCAGAATTTCGATTTCGAAATCTTGCGACGGCAGCAACGCGCGCACTTGCTCCAACGCCTGCTGCGCGGTCTCGCCGCGCGTCAAACGCCGATCCAGTACGATCGAGCAGCGATCGGGCACGACGTTGAGCGAGCCGGCGCGTGTCTCGATGTGCGTCGCGACAATCGAGCCGCGCCCGAGAAATGGATCGTTCGGCAACCGCGCGTCGAGTTCCGGAATTGCGCGCAGCAAATCCGCCATTTTGTACAGCGCGTTGTCGCCTAGCCAGTGCGACGCGCCGTGCGCGCTGCGCCCGCGCGCGGTCACGCGAAATTCGACGCGCCCTTTATGTCCGCGCACAACACGCAGATTCGTCGGCTCGCCGATGACGACGAAGTCCGGACGGACGCGTTCTTCTTCCGCGAACACCTGCGCCGACAAGCCCTCGCACCACTCCTCAATCGATCCGAAGTAGTACGCGGTGAAGCCGTCGAGCAAGCCAAGGTCGTGCGCGATTTTCAAGCCGTAGATCATCGGCGGCGTCGAACCCTTTTCGTCTACCGTGCCGCGCCCGTACATCACGCCGTTTTCGATTGCGCCGCTGAACGCGCCGTGCTTACACTCGCGCTCATCGCCGACGCCGACCGTATCGAGGTGCGAGTCGTACAGTAGCACTCGCTCGCTGTAGCGAGCGCGTTCGCCGCCGATCCGCGCGACGATGTCGCCGTACGGCGCGTAGTGGATGTCGGCAAAGCCGAGCGCGCGCAGCTCGCGCTCGACACGCGCGGCAACGTCGCGGATGTTGCCGTCGTAGCTTGGAATCGCGACAATGTCGCGCAGAAAAGAAATGATCGCGTCGCGGTGGGCAGCGACGTGAGGGCGGATGGTTTCTAAGACGGCTTTTTCCAAAGTTTGTTCCACATAAATCGCGTATTATTTTCTCGTTGCGCTCCACAATCTTCAGCAGCTTTTTTAGCTTCAACTTCCTCGAAAACATGAAACGAACCAACTCTGGTTCGGAAAACAAGATAAGGCGTACCTGATGTGCCCGTAAACGTGTGCATTTCGAATCCAAGCCCTTTTCTCTTCGTTTTAGATTTCATAGGAGATTCCTCTCTTTGAAATTCGATTTGATCGCTTATCCCTCCGGTTCCACCGTAAACTTGAGCGGATAGCCGGCTGCCCGCGCAAGGGTATGGGCGCGTGCGACGCGCAACCGCGCCTCCTCTTTCGGGTACGTGGCGACGTAGGCGACGCCTTTCGTGTGCGCGGCAAGCATCACCGACTCGGCGCGATCAAACAGCAATTCAAACACGGATTGCAAAACTTGGACGACAAAATCCATCGGCGTCACATCGTCGTTGTGAATTAGCACGCGATAGGGCGGCTCCAACTCTTCCGCGACGAGGAATTCAATTTTCGGTTGTGCGGGCGCGATCAATCGAATCCTCCTTCATCGCGTTGTCGGAAAAATGCCATCAGATTCTCATCTTTCCTTCACGAAATTTTCATCATCGGGCGCTATAATGGCGTCTGGAATTCTGAAAGGAGATGCTCCGATGAGCAAAAAAGCATGGCTTGTCTTAATCGGTATGGCAGCCGTCGTCATTGTCCTTTTCGTCGTGGGTCTCTATTTCCTGGCGGGACATGGCTACGGTTTGGGTTATAGAATGCTCGGACGCGGAATGATGTACGGCTTACCTTTGACTCGTGGAGGTGGAATCGTGTTTGGCTTTCCTTTTATCGGCGCAATAGGAATGTTCCTATTCTGGCTGCTGATTATCGTAGGCGTCGTGTGGTTCCTGAGCGCCCTGTTGTCACCCAGACCCAGCGCGGCAGCCGCTAGTACGCCCGCGCTGCCGGCGAGCGAGTCGCCGCTCGATATTCTCAAGCGCCGCTACGCCAAGGGCGAGATCACCAAAGAACAGTTCGAAGAAATGAAGAATACGCTCGGTTCGTAAGGAACGCGCCAGCCGATTTTCGGCGCGCTGCACCCAATCACGTCCGCGCCTTTCCAGCGGACGCTCTGGACAGACCTTCCGCGTCTTTGACCCGGAAGGTCTGCTGTTTATTTCTTCAACGCGGCTTTGAGCCACTCCTTATCCGCCGGCAAATTGTAGCAGCGAACGCCGGTCGCGTTGTAGATCGCGTTGATGATCGCCGGCGCGGTCGGAATCGACGCGAGTTCGCCCACGCCTTTCGCGCCGTACGGACCATCCTTCGTTTCGTCTTCGACGAAGAATGTGATGACCTCAGGCGTCTGGTCGATGGTGGGCAGGCGGCATTTGTAGAGCGAATCGGTCTGCACGTAGCCGTCTTTCATCACGAAATTTTCCTGCAGCGCCATCCCCAGTCCCATCGAAATACTGCCTTCGACCTGCCCCAGCAGCGCGAGCGGATTCATCACGCGTCCCACGTCGCACGCGGCGATCACTTTCAAAACTTTTGTCTCGCCGGTCTTGACGTCCACCTCGACGAGCACCGCTTGCGCGCCAAAACCAAACGCAAAGTGCTGATACTTTTCGGTCTGCGGCGCGACGTATTGATAACTGACTTTCGGCACGCGCCCCTCGCGCCGCGCTTGCTTGATGACATCGGTCAGTGACACGCCGCGTCCGTTGTAGCTCACTGTGCCATCCGCAAACACTAGACTTTCCGGCGCGGCGTCGAGCATCTCGGCGGCAGTCTGGCTGAGCAGCGCGCGCGCCTCGCGGCTCGCATAGCGCGCGGCGTTGCCGGTGACGTACGTCTGGCGCGATGCTGTCGTTGCGAATCCGTCGAGCGTGCGGTCGGTGTCGGCGACGAGCACATCCACTTTGTCGTACGGTACGCCCAGTTCTTCGGCGACGATTTGCGCGAGCACGCCAACTAGCCCTTGCCCGATTTCCGCCGCGCCGGCGCGCACCGCCGCACGTCCGTCCGCGAAGAGTTCGACTTCTGCGCCTGCCGCGTCGTACGCGCCGCTGCCAAAGCCGGTGTTCTTATACGCGCACGCGACGCCCCACGCGCGCCGCTTGTCGCCTTCGACCGCGACGAACGCGTGTTGGTTCATCTCGGCGATCACTTTTTCAAGACACTCTTCGAGTCCGCAACTCTCGGTCATCACTTGACCGGCGAGTGTGCGCTTGCCATATTTCAAAATGTTCTTGCGCCGAATCTCGATCGGCGAGATGCCGAGCGCACGCGCGACTTCGTCCATCTGGCTTTCCATCGCGAATGCGCTCTGCGTCACGCCAAAGCCGCGGAACGCGCCCGACGGCACGTTGTTCGTGTACATCGCGTAGGTATCGACCTTGACGTTTGGCACTTCGTACGGTCCCGCCGCGTGCGTCGTGCAGCGCAGCATCACGTGATTGCTTAGACTCGCGTACGCGCCGCCGTCGCCGTAAATCTCGACCTCGTGCGCGACGAGCGTGCCATCCTTCTTCGCGCCGGTTTTCATTTTGATGATTGTCGCATGCCGCTTGGGGTGAACGAGCAGCGATTCTCTGCGGCTCAAAACTATCTTCACCGGCCGTTTGGTTTTCTGCGCGAGCAGCGCGATGTGAATTTGCACCGAAGGGTCTTCCTTGCCGCCAAACGCGCCGCCAATGAGACAATTGACGACGCGAATATTTTCTTCTGGCACGTTCAACGATGCCGCGATGCACGCGCGGTCGTTGAACGGGATTTGTCCGCCGCAGTAAACCGTGATGCGCCCGGTGGCGTCCGGCAGCGCAAGTCCAGCTTCTGGCTCGATGAACGCGTGCTCCACGGTCTGCGTGGTGTACTCACGCTCGATCACCACGTCGCTTTGTGCGAACCATTCCGTCAGGTTTCCGTTGTCGAGGTGAAAGTGCGCGAGGAAATTGCCGTGCGCGTCGTGCGAGAATCGTTCGGGATGCTCGTGGACGAGCGGCGCGTTGGGCTGCGCGGCTTGTTTCGGTCCGGCGACGACCGGCAGCGGCTCGTACTCAACATCGATCAAGCCAAGCGCGTCTTGCGCAATCTGTTCCGATTCCGCGGCGACGAGCGCGATCGCGTCGCCGCCGTAGCGCACCTTATCGTAACACAACACGGGCCAGTCGATCTCGTGGACGCCGAAATCCTTGCGACCCGGAATATCGTCCGCGGTCAACACCGCGACGACGCCGGGCAGCGCGCGCGCCTTGCTTACGTCGACGCGCTTTAATCGCGCGTGCGGATACGCGCTGCGAAGCGCTTGGGCGTACAGCATCCCTTCGACGTACAAATCGTCGGCGTAGATGCCGGTGCCGTCCACTTTCGCAACCGCGGCGGGGCGCGGCAGCGCGCGGCTGATCGCATGCATCGGCTTTTTCACCGACGGCAGCGGCGGCGCGGGCTGTCCCGCCAAATCCTCCACCGCGCGCAAAATCGAATTATATCCGGTGCAGCGGCAGATATTCCATTCGAGCGCCTTGTCGATTTCCGCGCGCGTCGGATGCGGATTTTTGTCGAGCAATGCTTTGGTGGAGACGACGAATCCCGGCGTGCAAAAGCCGCACTGCGTCGCGCCGTGATTGATGAACGCTTGCTGGATCGGATGTAGCACGCCGTCCGCGCCGGCGATGCCTTCGATCGTCGTGATGTTCGCGCCGTCCGCGCGTTTCATCAGAACGAGACACGCGCGCACGGCTTTGCCGTCCTGGATGACCATGCAACTGCCGCAGTGCCCGGTCGCACAGCCGTCCTTGACGCCGGTGAGGCGCAGTTGGTCGCGCAAAACGTCCATGAGTTTTGTCTCGGGCGTCGCGGTGACGCGATATGGCTTACCGTTCACCGTCAGCGAGTAGGTCTGACTGGGTGACACCTGCACTCCCGAAGGGGTGCGGTGCAAGTGTTGGGTGATTGGGTGATTGGACATGGTTCTTCTCCTGAACCATCGAGCGGAGCAGATTGGCGGTCGGCACTTTTCGTCGAGCGAGGATGCTCAACGCCGTCACACACATCGGGTCTGCGACGACCAACGCGCCAGAGGGTTACGGAAAATATTTTAGCACAAATTGGAACGGCTGGCAAAAAGAAAACGAAAGTTATGACAAATGCGCTCTCGTCAGACTTTCAATACCTTGTTTGAACGCGCCGCGCGCGCGATTCGAGATCCTGCTCTCGTTCTGCTCTGACCGACTGCAGGTTTTACCACATCCCATACGGTCTCAGGATGTTTTGCGGCAACCTGAAGCAAAACGCGTGCCGCGCCCTTTGGCAGTCTGCGCCCTTGCTCCCAATTCTGCAATGTCGCAACACTAATTCCGAGCAACGCGGCAAATTGTCCCTGCGAGAGTCGATAGTTCAAGCGGATTCGCTTCACGTCTGTCTTGTCCACGACAAACTTGCGCGACGGTGCAGTCTCACCGCGCAAAATTGCTCCGCCTTCTTGCACACTGGCTACAAGTTCTTTGAACAGTTCCTCTTTCACGGATATTCCTCCTCGATAATTCTCTTCAAGGTCTTGAGCTGCTCACGCGTCAAATCCTCTCGTTCACTCTTGCTGTAGATGAGCAGCATCAGCAATTGCTGCGGTGCTACTGCCCAATAGTAGATGACTCGTGAGCCACCGCGTTTGCCTTTTCCTCGGCTTGCCCAACGGAGTTTACGCAGACCACCGCTTCCGTCCATGACCGCCCCGGCATTGGGGCGGTTGACCAATGTTTTTTGCAACTCCCGATACTCTTCATCTGACAACAACTCTCGTACTTGGCGCGTGAAGATTGAAGTTTCGATGATGACCATTGAGGAGACCTTGATTGGCTTGTCGAGAAAGATTATACGCCATTGGCGTATGGCTGTCAAATGATAGAACGATGGGTTTAGCTAGCCATCATCCTCTTCGCCCCCGCCATCATCAGCCCCAGATCGTCCACTGGCGTATTCGGCGGGACGATGCCGACGATCTCGCCTTCGTACATCACCGCGACGCGGTCCGCCAGTGCGAGCACTTCGTCGAGGTCTTCGCTAATGAGCAAGATGGCGGTGCCTTGCGCGCGTTGCTCGATCAGCCGCCTGTGGATGTACTCCGTCGCGCCGATGTCCACGCCGCGCGTCGGCTGCGCG
>DAIDTM010000163.1 GCA_027457205.1 Anaerolineae bacterium
GTCGGGGGTTGCCGTAGCTCAGCTTGACGAGACTAAAGAACGACCGCGCGTCGAACTGGCGCAGCTTGCGCGGCAGTTGTTTGCGAGTCTGGTCGACGAGCGAGACTTGGAATTGTTGGATCCGCATGCGTTATCACTCGCAAAAGATGTGATTGAAAAAATCGATCACGCGCCGGCGGTACTCATCGCGCGCGACGGCTTCGATCTGACGATGCGCCGCGTGGGGCACGATCCACAACTCTTTCGGCGCGCGCGCGGCGGTAAAGAGCCGCTGCGCGTCGGCGACCGGCACATCGGCATCGTTCTCCGCGTGCATGATCAGGAGCGGGCGCGGCGCGATTTGATCGACCCAGCGGATCGGGTCTGCCGCAAACAGGTTGGCGCGCAAGCGCAGACTGGCAAACACGACCGCCAGCCATCCAATCGGCGGCGCAACCCATCGCGGGAAGCCGCGCGCGGCGACCGCGTTCCGCACAATGCTGCGTAGCTCGGCGAATCCGCAATCGCTGATCACGCCGGCGACCATCGGACTGAGCGGCGCGGCGGCAAGCGCAATTGCGCCGCCCATCGAGAAACCGATCAGCCCAACCCGCGCGATGCCGCGCGCGCGCAGAAAATCGAGCGCGGCAAGCAGATCGCCGCGCTCGAAATAGACGAGTGAAGTGAAAGCGCCGTCGCTCACGCCGTGCCCGCGAAAATCGAAGAACAAGGTGTTATAGCCGGCGTCGCGCAAAAGCGGCGCGTACATCAGATCGGGCGAGCAATCGCCGGAATAGCCGTGGCACAGTACCAGCGTGCCGCGCGGGTGCTCGGCAGGAATGAACCAGCCGCGCAAAGTCAATCCATCGCGTGATTGAAACGAAACGGGCTCGGCGGTCAGCCCGTAATCCGCCGGTTTCTCCGCCGGCAAGCGATGGGGCGGATAAATCAGTTTGCCGGCGGCGTACCAAGCCGCGGCCGCAACGACGAGCGCGCCAAATAACAGCAGCGCCAAGCAAACGATCGCCAGACTGGTCAGACCGGTCAGATTGAACATTCTCTACCACGAACGCTCCATGCGCCCGGTTTTAACGGAAAATTGACGCGGTTCGACCGGCGTGGTAAAATGGATGCAGACCATTGGAGGATTGACTGGCGTCCCATCGCTTTGAAATCTAGCATGTGCGTCCACGACTCAACATTTGACGGGCGCAAACTGACTAACCAGTTACCGGAGTACTCTTGTCTTTCGGCGCGCGATGTTGTATGATGATGCTACTGGATTAAAGAAAAGAAAGCTGGTTCGGATGAGACTCGCGTCCGTCGTCATGCTCGCGGTCGCTCTGGCTTTGCTTGCCCTGGCAATTGAACCTGGCGCGCCGGCGCGTGCGGAGAGTCCAACGTGCGCTTTTATCAGCGACACGGGTCACAACCTTCAGGGCGCGTTTTTGGTATTTTACGCGACCCACAACGGTCAGTTCAATTTCGGCGAGCCGCTGACCGAACCATTTATCGAAAACGGTTTGATCGTTCAATATTTTGAACGCGCTCGATTTGAATTACACGCCGACAACCCCGAACCCTACCGCGTACAACTTGGACTTCTCGGCACCCAGTTTGGAATTTCCGATCCGCCGGTTAAAACAATCGCGATTCCCCCGCCGAACGACCCGAACTTTCTATATTTTCCGGACACCGGTTTGTGGATTGGTCTGACCGTCAAGCAGTACTTTGAAACGCATGGCGGCTTGGACGTTCTGGGCTATCCGCTTTCGCTGCTGCGTTTCGAAAACGGAAATTTCGTCCAGTACTTTCAACGCGCCCGCTTGGAGTGGGATCCCGCGGACGCGAACCCGAATCACGTGCGCCTCAGCCCGGTCGGGAAAATGATCTTGGACCGTTTATATCCGCCGAATTTGACCTACCGCAACCGCGCCGCGAATGATTGGTGTCCGGTCTATACGCTCGCCGGTCTGCCCAGAGGCATTGTGCAACCCACGCCGCCCCCCCAAGGTGCGCCGACGTTAGTGCCGCCGAACACCAGTCTGAACCTTCAAGTTCACGTCAAGTTTCGGCAAACCGGTCCAACCGGTCCCCAATACGTCGATGTACAGGTCTCCGATCAAAATGGGCGACCCTTTGCCGGCGCGTCGCTCTTCGCGACGGTTCACTTTTCCAGCGGCGACCGTGTCTATCCGCTAATGCCTTCGGACGCGCAGGGCAAATCCAGTTTCTCGTTCGACATCGGAAACCAACCGGTCGGCTCCACCACGATTGTCGAAGTGACGGCGTTCGACGGCAGTCTGTCCGCGACCGGGCGCGATTCGTTTTCGCGCTAGTTCTGGGTGGACTGGTCTTCGTTATCCTCCCAGCCGATGATCCAGACGCACAGCCCGGCGAGCAGGATCGTCGCCACGACCAGCCATGCGAGCTGCGTTGGCAGCAAGCCAACATCCTTCGCCGACCACAGCAGGATAATCACCATCCCGACCGCGAGTGCGATCCACGCGGTAATTCGGGGGTGACGTCCCGCAAAACTTTTCAACATCGCCATAACGATATTCCTCCAGCCATCGCCGCCGGTTCATTTACCGGCGGCGTTTTGTTTTATCCGCGGCTAAACCGGTTTGGTGGTGATTTCGGCGCGCAAACGCTTGAACCAAATCTGATCGTTGGGGCGCAGCCGCTCGCGCGCGACGCCTTGCCATACCGGGTGCAGCGACGCCAAGTCGCGCTGCGCGTACCCGAACGCGAGCGCCTCGGCGGAGAGCGTCAGTGCAGATTCGTCGATCAACAGCAACATCACTTCACAGAGCAACTCGTGCGCTTCCTCTTCGATCAAAGCAAATAGCTTGGGCAGCACGATGGGCGCGGCATCCGCCGATTCCGTCCAAATTTCGCGCACCGTCGCGACCAGATTCTCTGCCTCCCATGCCGCGAGCGCGACGATTCGATTATTGATGACCGCAATGCGATAGCCGCGCTCACCGAATCGGCGCAGCGCTTCGGCGCGCTCGAGTGGACGCGTGCGGTTTTACAATTTGGCGATGGCGACGCTCAGCGCTTCCAGATCGCTGCGCCGCGCGCGCCGCACTTCGACGTTGAGGTCGGTGCTTGCCCAGGCAGGCATCACCGTTGGCGACGCTTGCACGAACAAGGTGCTCTTTGCCCAGACGGGAACTGGCGGCGACGTTTCCTCTTCGGCGGCGACTGGCGCGGGCGCGGACGGCGGTGCGACGTGAGTCGTTGGCGGCGTCTCTGCAGGCGCGGGAGCAGGTGGTGGCGCGACGTGAGTAATCTGTGGCGTCACCACCGGCGCGGCTGGCTCGGCTGGCGGCGCGGCATTACGCGGCGCGAGGTCAAACAGCCATTCGCGTTTGTCGCGCGCCGTCTCCGGATGAATCGCACGCCACGCCTGCTCCACCGCGGCGCGCGTCGCGTCCGTATTGCCGCTGTTGTCGATGACGACGTGCGCAAAGCGCAGTTTGTCTTCTAGCGGACTCTGCGCGGCGAGGCGCGCGCGCGCGTCCGCTTCGCTCATCTTCCGATCGCGCATCACGCGCTCGACCTGTACCTCCGGCGCGCATTTGACGACCCAGATCGCATCGCACCAGAAATGCAGCCCGGCTTCGATCAGCTTGATCGCTTCGATCACTATGACCGGCTCCGGCGCATCGCGCACGATTTGTTTGATCAGCGCGCCGACCGCCGGATGCGTGATCGCTTCCAACTTTGCCAAGCCATCGGCGTTGGCAAAGACGCGCTCGCCGAGTTTTTGGCGGTCGATGCGACCGTTGAAGGTGAGGATGTCCGCGCCAAACGTATCGACGACCGCGCGCCATCCTGGGGTGCCTCGCTGCATCGCTGTGTGCGCGAGCGCGTCCGCGTCGACGCCGCGCGCGCCAAGCGACTCGAGCATTTTGCGGATAGTGCTCTTGCCGCTGCCAAGATTCCCGGTGAGACCGATGAGGTGGGAGGTGTTCACGGTGCATTCATAAACCTGGCGAAGATTCCAGCCCCGCGTCACGACGCGGACGAACCTTCGCCAGGTCTATCACTTGAGATCCAGTTGAAAACCCAGCGGTACGATTTCAAAGAAGGTGTTGCCCGGTTTGAGACTGTACGGATTGCCGGACGAGTCGGTGAAATGGAAAAACTCTTGTTCGTTCTGGCGCTGCCATTTGCCGGTAACCATCACGCCATCGCGAAAGAATCGCGCGTCGCCCTGTCCGGTCAGGGTGATGTGGACCGACACCGAGTTGTTCGAATCCTCGATGATGTCGGTCTTTTCGTGCTTGGCGTAGAGGACGACGATGTTCGACGTGCTGACCTGCGTTTTCGTTTCAGGACCGGTCACCGTACAATCGACGCCGTGCCCCCACTGGGCAGTCACTGGATACGAGTCGTCCATCACCGGCGCGCCGGTCGAAAAGCGGAGGTACTTGCCGCTCGCGGAATCGTACTGCCATTGCGCCGCGTCGAAAGAGGGCCATGGCGCTTTATCGAATGCGATGGTTTTCACCGGCTGACCTGCCGGCGCGGGATCGGAAAAAGTAAAGCCGAAGAGCGGGATGGGCTTTTCCCATCCCTTTTGGGTGAGATATTGACGCAGGCGAGGTCCCGTGGTGTACAGCCGTCCGACGTAGTTGAGTTTGCCTTCGCGCGGAATGTAGCAATATGCCGGCTGATTAAAGTACTCGTCCAGATTGACGATCGGCGTCTGCGAGAACAGCCACCGCGTGCCGTTGCTGCCGCCAGCATTTGCCAGCGCGCCATTCAGCATCGGAGCCATTTGGAAATTGACGATGCGTTCGCTGCGGATGGGACCGATCAGCGGCGGGTCTTTGCTGAGAAAGACGGCGGTATAGCGCGTGTTCGCGTAATTGCTGCCGAGGATGTCGATCAGTTCTTCGAACACAATGTCCGCCGAGTTCAAACCGGCTTGCCAGTTGCTTTCGCGCACCAGTGGATCATTGCCGATGCGCGCCAGGATGGGACGGCGCTGCAACATCGCCGGGTCTGCCGTCAAACCGGTCAGCTGGTCGATGTTGGCGGGGCGGCTGGGAATCGGCTCCGGCGGGAATGGACCAAAGATCGGCAGCAACGGATTGAGGTTGAGGAGTTTAGGGATCTGTGCGCCGCCCACTTTGGCGGGGACGGCGGTTGGCGTCGTTGTTGGGACGGCGGTGGGAGTGTCAGTAGGAGTGTCGGTCGCGACGATGACCTCGGTGGCGACGGGGCGCGTTGGGGTGGGACGCGGCGTGGGAGTGACTTGTTCACACGCGGCGAGGAAAACAGTCGCGCAGAGAATGGCGACAACCATTCCGCGGCGAAACGAAAGAGACATCTTTTCACCTCGTTTTTTGGTGGCGTCCATTATAACCACAAAACGTTTGATTGACAAGGTTTGACGCAAGGTATAACCTCTGTTAAGATACGCGCCGATGAGATGGTTGTCGCGCTCCGTGTGGCTCTGCGTCTGGCTTGGACTCATTTTCTATTTCGCACTCACGCTGTGGCTGGGATTCGTCGGGTTGGTCTATCCCTATCAACTCGATTACGGCGAGGGAATTGTCCTCTGGTTCGCGCGTGAATTGGCGCGCGGTCATTCGATTTATGCGCTGCCCGGCATTTCGTACGCGTCGAGCAACTATCCGCCGGTCGCGATGCTTCTCTCCGCCGCGTTGATGCCGATCTTTGGCGATGGCTATACCGGCGGTCGTCTCCTCAACTTTGCTGCCGCGCTCGTCGTCGCCGCGCTCATCTATCGCATCGTTCGCGTCGAGACGCAGGATCGACGCGCGGGCGCGCTGGCGGCGTTATTCTTCATCGGTTCACCGTACGTGTACCACTGGGTACCGCTGTTCCGCGCGGATTTGATCGGACTGGCGTTTGCATTTGCTGGCGTGTATTTCATTTGGGAATTCAGTCGCCAGTCGCCAGTCGTCGGTCGCCAGACTACAGGTCACAGACGACAGATATTGTACTTTTTGCTTGGTACTTGTTCCTTTCTGCTTGCTCTTTACACGAAACAGACGCTCTTTGCTGCTCCTGCCGCCGCGTTCCTCGCGATTTTTCTGCGCGACAAGCGCGCCGCGATCCTCTTTGCGCTCGCGCTCGGTGGCTTTGGCGGCGCGATCTATCTCGCGCTGGATGCCGCGACTAGCGGCGGATTTACCTTCGGGCTGATCACCTCGAACGCGACGGTATTTTTGCCGGCGCAGCTTGCCACGCTCTTGGAGAACTTTGCCGCGACATTTCCGATTCTGCTTTTGCTCGCGGTGTGGCGCTGGCTAACGCGCGTGCGTGCGCGGCAGGTCGGCGTGCTGGAGTGGTACGCG
>DAIDTM010000164.1 GCA_027457205.1 Anaerolineae bacterium
GTGACTTTGGTTCTGCCATTGTCCTCCAAACGCGGCAACTCGGGCGGCGCGGCGACGACCACTGGCTTTGCCAGCTTGGCGCGTCCGAACTCGAGCGTAGTCGCGAGATCGTAGAACCGCAAGTCGACGCCTTTGTGGCACGACACGACTTGGGCGAGATCGGTCAGTTGAATCTTGTTGTCCACCAAGCCGACCATCACGCCGGTATGCCCGGCAGTCAGGTTCTCGACGGCGGCGACCGCGAGCCGTGTCGCGAGCACGCGCTCCGCCGCGGTGGGGCGACCGCCGCGCTGAATGTGTCCGAGGATCGTCATTCGCACAGTAAAGCCGCATTCGCGTTCGCGCGCGTGGAGATACTCGAACACCTCTTGCGTGTCAGGGCGATGCCCTTCGGCGACGATGATGATGCTGTGCGGTTTGCCGAGCGCGTACTGCGCTTGAATTCCTTCCAGCACCTGCGCCGGCGTCATCGGCGCTTCTGGGATCAGCACGATTTCCGCGCCGCCGGCGATTCCGCTCATCAAGGCGAGGTGACCGGAATTTCGTCCCATCGTTTCGATCAGAAACGCGCGTTGGTGACTAGACGCCGTATCGCGGATCTTGTCGATCGCGTCCAGCACGGTGTTCAGCGCCGTGTCCACGCCCAGCGTCACATCGGTAAAGCAGAGATCGTTATCGATAGTACTGGGAATCGTGACGATGGGATAACCCATCTTCGATAACTCGTACGCGCCTTGATGCGTGCCGTTGCCGCCGATGATGATCAGCCCATCGATGCCGGCGCCGTTGAGATTGTGCAGCGCCTTGCGCCGACCGATCTCGGTTTTGAATTCCTCGGTGCGCGCGCTCTGCAGAATCGTTCCGCCCCGACCCAGGATACCGCCGATGTCGCGCAAGAGCAGCGGATGAAAATCCGCTTCCATCAACCCTTGATAACCGCGCTCGACCCCGTAGACTTCAAGACCGAGCGCCAAGCCCATTCGGACGACGCCGCGGATCGCTGGATTCATCCCGGGCGCGTCGCCGCCGCTCGTTAGAACTGCAATGCGTTTGATCGTCATACTTGCCTTCTTCACTTGTCGGCGACGACGATGTCCGCGACGCGTCCCTGCGTCAGCTCCACAAGTTTTTTCATTTCGATTTCGAATACCGCGTTCGGCGCGCCCGCCGCTGCCCACACCTTGTCAAAGCGGAGCAGCGTCTGATCGATCAGCGTCTCGGGCGGCGTTGGATGCGCGACCGGCGGCACACCGCCGATCGCGTAGGAAGTCGCCGCGCGGACTTCGTCAGCGTTTGCGATGCGCGCGGCTTGCGCGTTCGCCTGCCCCGCGATTTTTGCCGGCTCGGCGCGCTGATCGCCGGCAACGAGCGCGAGCACGGTACGTCCGTCCGCGACGAACACCAGCGATTTGACGATGCTGCCCAGCGGCGCGCTCACCGCGTCGGCGGCGAGCTGCGCGGTACGCGTGCTTGCCGGCAATTCCTTGATATCGATGTTGATGCCGCGTTGGATAAAGTAATCGCGCACGCGGTCAACCGAACGCGTAGGTTTCATATCGGAGAAATTATATCCCGATGCGCTGCGCTGTCAAAAAGCCGCACGTGGACGCCCCATTCGAGCAGAGAATCATTTTGGTTTGACAAGAACGGCGAGTTCGGTTAAAATACAATTGCTCGTGCGCCGAGGTAGCTCAGTTGGTAGAGCACGCGGCTGAAAACCGCGGTGTCCGCAGTCCGATTCTGCGCCTCGGCACCAGTTAGTCGAATAGTCAATAGTCTCGTAGTCGCATCCGACCATGTGACTATCCGACTACGAGACTATGTGACTAACACGCGGAAGTGGCTCAGCGGTAGAGCGTCTCCTTGCCAAGGAGAAGGTCGCGGGTTCAAATCCCGTCTTCCGCTCTTTATGTGACCGAGGGCAGTTCTCCTCACTAACCAGTCCGATAAGGACTGGTTTTTTATTTCCTCCGCCGACGCAGAAAAACTTTCCGGCTGCCGTTCGTTTCAAACCATGACCGTCTCTTTTGAGGAGACCGCAAAACGCTTCGCTGTTTCTATTTCTCGTAAATGCGATTTTGATTCACCGAGACAGCACGTCATCCGCGCGACAAAAAAGCGATTCTCCTTTCGAGAATCGCTTGACTGTTCGTCACGCACGTTGGTAGATCACGGCAGCCGATTGAACCAGAGGAGCGACAGAAAGCCGGCGATGAGCGAGAGAATCGCCGCTGCGGCGGTGAGGAAAGCGGTGACCTCTTCCTTCTGCGCGCGCAGTACGAGACGCGTTGATAGACCTTCGTAGATCGCGCGCAGGTCGTTCGCGTTCGACGCGTTGTAGTACTGTCCATCCGTCAGCTGCGCGATCTCCTTGAGCGTCGTCTCGTCCAGGCGCACGCGGATGGATTGACCTTCGATGTGAAGGACGGTGCCCGCCGCCGTGCCCACGCCGACGGTGTAAACGCGAATGCGGCGATTCACCAGTTGATCGACCACTTGGAGCGGCGGAGGAAAGACGTTGTTCTCGCCGTCCGATAACAGGACGACGATGGCAGCTTCGTACTGCCCTTTCGGCACGGGCGTCGGCGTTGGAGTGGGCGTGGGCGTGACGCCGCGCGGGAGCCGCGGTCCAAATCCTGCCTCGGCGTTGCTGGCGGCGTTAATCGCGTCAATCGAAGTGAGCAACCCTTTCCCAATCGCGGTGGCGCGTTGCGGCTGCAGCCGGTCGATGGCGGCGAGCACGGCGGTCTTGTCGTCCGTAGGCGCTTGAACAATCGACGCGTTATCGCTGAATGAAACGACGCCGATGAGCACGCCCGGCGGCTCTTTGTCGACAAACGCGCGCGCCGCGGCTTTGGCGGCTTCGATCCGACTCGGTTTCAGGTCGTCCGCCTGCATACTCCCGGAAACGTCAAACGTCAGAATGACCGTGCCCTCTTGCGTCGGCAAGGTGATGACGGCGATGGGTCGCGCGAGCGCGACGATCATTACGGCGAGCGCAAGCAGAAACAGAATCGGTGGAATGTGGCGACGCCAGCCGGGACCGCGCCCCAGCGCGTCCCGCACGAGCGAAAGACTGGCATAGCGTAACGCATATTTCTGCCGCCGCCATTGCGCGAAGATGTACGCCGCGACGAGCACGGGTATCAACAGCAACAGCCACAGCATAAAGGGCCATTGGAAATACATATTCGTTCCTTCAAGTAGCGACGTTGCACGATTCGCGAACGTCGCTACCAATATTTCTACGCCACTGCCTTGCGCTGCTTGCGCATCGTCGCGAAGCGCACGATGGCTCGCACCAGGTCGTCTTCCGTGGAGAGTGGCAGCAGGTCAATGCCAACGCGCTTGAAGATCGTTTTCAAGTTCTCCTCGCGCTGATCGGCGGCTCGACGGAATCGCTCGCGAAATTTCTTGTCGTGCGTGTCGATGTAGAGCTGCTCGCCGGTTTCCGAGTCTTCCATCACGACGACGCCAATGTCCGGCAGCTCGCGTTCGCGCGGATCGGTGAGCCGGACGCACAGCACTTCGTGCCGTCGACTCAGATTGCCGAGCGGTTTATCCCAGCCCGGCGCGCTGATGAAATCGGAAATGACAAAGATGAGCGAGCGTCGCTTGATCGCTTGGTACGCGGCTTGGAGCAGTTTATTGAGGTCGGTGAGCGGCGCGCGCGGCAGCGGCGGCGTGCGCTGCAAATCGTTGATGATTCGCAAGACCTGCGGTCGTCCGCCCGCCGCAGGAATGACGCGCTCCACCCGGCTGTCGTACAGAATCGCGCCGACGCGGTTGCCGTGGCGCGTGAGGAGCCGCGCCAGCGTCGCGACGAAATCGATCAGCATGTTGCGCTTGAGCGTCTGCACGGTGCCGAAATCGACCGATGGACTCAGGTCGAGCAGAAACCACGCGGTGATCTCGCGGTCTTCGATGAACTGCCGGACGTACGGCGCGTTCAACCGCGCGGTCACGTTCCAATCGATATGGCGAATGTCGTCGCCAAACTGGTACTCGCGCAGATCGGCGAGATCGAGACCCTGACCGTAAAAAATGCTGCGGTAATCGCCTTGCAGAACGCCGTCGAGCCGGTGAATCACTTTCCAATCGAGGCGCTGCAAGACCCGCTCAGGCGTTGCTGGTGACGGAGGCATGGGTTTTCAACGGCTGTGCCGGGATTGGCACGCGATCCAGGACGCGCTGGATGATCTCATCGCTCGATATATTGTCCGACATGGCTTCGTACGAGAGGACAAGGCGATGCCGCATCACGTCGAGCGCCATATCCATCACGTCTTCCAGCAGCGCATAATTGCGTCCGCGCACGTACGCGAGCGCGCGCCCGGTGACGATGAGGTTGAGCGACGCGCGCGGGCTGGCGCCGTAGAGGATGTAATGCGAAATGTCCTTGATGCCAAACTTGTCCGGCTCGCGCGTCGCGGTTGCCACGCGCACCGCGTACTCGATCAGCGCGGGATCGACATAGACTTGCTCCACCTCGCGCTGCAAGTCGAGGAGTTGTTGCGTGGTGATGACCGGGCGCACGGCAAGCGTCGAGCTGGTGTTGCGCTCGACGATCACATACTCGTCGCGCTCGCTCGGATAATCGATCACCACCTTCATCATAAAGCGGTCGACCTGCGCCTCGGGCAGCGGATAGGTGCCTTCCGTCTCGATGGGATTTTGCGTCGCCATCACGAGGAACGGATCGGGCACCAAGTGCGTCTCGCCGCCAATCGTCACCTGATGTTCCTGCATCACTTCGAGCAGCGCGCTCTGCACTTTAGCGGGCGCGCGGTTGATTTCATCGGCGAGCAGCAGATTGGTAAAGACCGGTCCCAGCGACGTGTTGAATTCGCCGGTCTTTTGGTTATAGATGCGCGTGCCAACGAGATCGGCGGGCACGAGATCGGGCGTGAATTGGATGCGTTTGAACTCACCGTGAATCGCGTCCGCGAGCGTCTTGATCGCCAGCGTCTTGGCAAGTCCGGGCACGCCTTCGACGAGCAGATGACCGCGCGTTAGCAGCGCGACGATCAATCGTTCCAGCAGATGGTCCTGCCCGACGATGACCTTTTTCACTTCATAGAGCACTTGCTCCATCAAGGTTGGCTCTTCGGATAGTTTGAGCGTATCGGTAGGTGGCATTGGTCCTCCAGGAAAGTCGTTAATCGCTAGTACGGCGGTGGTCCTCCCACGCCGCCCGCGGTCTGAATCGGCACGGCAAAGCCGATGCCGATGAACACATCTTCTTTGGTGGGATTGAGCAGCGATGTGACGATGCCGATGACTTCGCCATTGCGATCGAGCAGCGGTCCGCCGGAGTTGCCCGGGTTCACCGCCGCGTCGAATTGAATCAGGTTCTGCATCGTCTGCCCGGTCTTGGGGTCGGTGATGTTGCGCCCCAGTCCGGAAATGACGCCGGCGGTCAGCGTGTGGCGCAGTCCAAACGGATTGCCGACGACAAACGCCTCGTCGCCGACGTTCGCTCCGCCGCCGAGCGTTGCCGGAACGACTTGCGCCGGCAAGTCGCGCGGTCGCAGCAACGCGATGTCGTTCGCCGGGTCTTGCTCGATGACGGATGCCTGCGCCTGCGTATCGTCGTAGAACAGAACTTGAATGTTGATCGAACCGGTAACGACGTGCAGCGCGGTCAGGATCGATCCGCTCTGGTCTATGATGACGCCCGTTCCGCTGCCGCTTTCTGTCGTGCCATTCAGCGTCAAAACGTTGGCTTTGATCTGCACGACGGATGGCGCGATGATCTGGTATACTTGCGAGGCGTCTGAAGGCGGAGGCGTCGCCGACGCCATCGCGCTCGCGACGATGCTGTTCACGTCGCTTGCGGTGAGGTGGGTGCTGGGAGTGAGCGCCTGATAGATGAACAGCGCTGCCAGCGCGATGAAAATTCCCAAGCCGACTTGGAGAACCGGGCGCGCGCGCTGGCGCAGGCGTGCGGCGCGCGCGCGCCAGACCTGCCGCCGGGATGGGCGTGCTGGTTCTTGCGGTGGCGGCGGCGGTGGCGCGGGCGCGAGTTTTGGGTTATAAAGCGGAGGCGTTATTTTTTGCCGCATCGATCGGCGGACTCGATTCTAGGAGCGGAATGCCCGGACCCAATTACGCAGAGTGGAGCGACCGGGTTTCTTTGATTCTAAAGCGGCGCGATGAAAAAGGGATTAGGCGAATATGAGGTTCTTCTCATCTACTCACGGAAACATTCGCCGCGTCCATTGCATCGGATCGACGTACTCGCCGCTTGCCCATAGACTCCAGTGCAGGTGCGGTCCGGTCGATAGCCCAGTGGTGCCGACTTTGCCAATTAACATGCCGGGTACGACCATCTGTCCGACTTGGACGAGAATCTGCGTCTGGTGGTAGTACGCGGTAAACACGCCGAGACCATGATCGATCACGGTCATATTTCCGCGTACCTGCGTTAGCCCGGCGAAGACAACGCGTCCACGCGCCGGCGCGTAGATCGGCGAGCCGGCATCCATCGCGAAATCGATTCCCTCGTGACCGCACGCGCCGACCGGTCCGCCGTTGTACGAGCGGCGGATGCCATAGGGTGACGTGACGATGCCGCCGTAAACGGGCTGGCGGAACACGCCGTTCCACAATCGCGTCGGCGTGAATTTACTGACGATCGCATCGAGCTGCGCCTCTTCGCGATTGACCAACGCGGGCGCGAGCAGTGCGCCCTTGCCGGGCGGCAACGTGATCGCCTGCACCGGGAAGGCAGTCGCCGCGACCGGAATCGTCGCGCTTTCCGTCGTCGTTTGTCCCGCCGCGTCCGTCTCTGACAGCGTCAGCGGATAGTTGCCGAGCCGCGCGCAGCGCGAGATACCGGCGAGCGCGTACTGGTAATCGCCAGCATCGGTGAACTGGAGCGTCTTGCCGTTGAAT
>DAIDTM010000165.1 GCA_027457205.1 Anaerolineae bacterium
CCGAGGATGCAGCAACCGAGATGGGACCGCTCATCACGCCGCAGCATCGGCAGACGGTCGCCCAGTACATCGCAATCGGTGACGCGGAAGGCGCACGGCGTTTGATTGGCGGAGACATTCCGAAAGAAGGCGCGCTCGCCACGGGCAGCTACTTGATGCCGGCGGTCTACGTCGATGTAAAGCCGCAGATGCGAATCGCGCAGGAAGAAATCTTCGGACCGGTCGTCGCGATGATGCCGTTCGACACGGAAGAAGACGCGGTGCGGATCGCGAACGATAGCCATTACGGTTTGTCGGGTTCCATCTGGACGCGCGATATTGGACGAGCCATGCGCGTGGTGCGCGCGTTTGAAACCGGGCTGATCTCGGTCAACAGCAGCAGCAGCGTGCACATCGAAGCGCCGTTCGGTGGTGTCAAGCAAAGCGGCGTCGGGCGCGAGCAGGGCATGGTCGCGCTGGAACATTACAGCGAATACAAGAGTGTGTTTATCGCGAACGAATAAATTCGGTGGTTAGGTTGTTGGGTGGTTTGGTAGTTCGTCCCAACAACCTAACGACCCAACCATCTAACCACCTCCAAAGGAGACACTGTGACTGTTAAAGAATCTCTCGCCATCTGCGTCATCAACGGTTATCCCAAACCAAACCGCGACGTGCTAGCGGAAGCCGGGATGAAGCAGGCGCACGAAATGTACGTCGACTTCTTGAAAGAGTACGTGCCGAACGCAAAAATCGACACGCTGTATATTGCCGATCTCGACACCGCGCTGCCCAGCGGAACGAATTTGTCATCGTACGACGCGTATATCTGGACGGGATCGAACCTGACGATCTATCACGATGAGCCGCGCGTCACGCGCCAGATCGAATTTTCGCGCGCGCTCTACGACGTGGGCAAGCCGCAGTACGGCAGTTGCTGGGGCGTACAGATGGCGGCGGTCGCGGCGGGCGGGGAAGTGCAAAAGAATCCGAAAGGGCGCGAGTGGGCGTTCGCGCGCGATATTCACCTGACCGACGCGGGCAAGCAGCATCCGCTCTACAAGGGCAAGCCCGCGCAGTTCGACGGATTCATCATGCACCTCGACATCGTGACGCGGATTCCGGAAGGCGGCACGCTGCTCGCGTCGAACGCGCACTCGAACGTGCAGTCGCTCGCGGTGAAACACGGCAAAGGCAGCTTCTGGGCGACGCAGTACCATCCCGAGTACAATCTATACGAAATGGCGCGCCTGCTCATCGCGCGCAAAGAGCCGCTGACGAACGAAGGATTCTTCAAGAAACAAGAAGAGGTCGAGCAGCTCGCCGCGAACATGATGCAGTTGTATCAGCATCCCGACGACAAGAAATTACGCGAGATGCTCAAGATCGGCGACGATATTCTCACCAAGCAGATTCGGCAGCAGGAATTGCGGAACTGGATCGATTATTTGGTGCTGCCGTCGATAGGTAAGTGAATCTGAACCGCGAAGACGCGAAGAGCGCGAAGATTAAATGTGTCATTGCGAGCCGCTGAAAGCGGCGAAGCAATCTCAGCAAAATAGTGAGATTGCTTCGTCGGCACAGATCGCCTCCTCGCAATGACAAACAGCCTTCGGCGTTCTCGGCGTCTCTGCGGTGAGATTCTTGTTCCATGAGTCTCTCACTCGATCAAGCCCTCACGCGCGTACCGATGTGGCGCGGCGCGCGCGGTCTGAAAACTGCGCCGCTCGGCGGCGGAATCACCAACCAGAATTTCCGCGTCGATGTTGGCGGCGAGTCGTTCGTCCTGCGCATCGGCGGCGAGAATACCGAGTTGCTCGGTATCAACCGCGAACACGAACGCGCGGCGAATGAAGCCGCGGCGCGCAGCGGCATCGCGCCGGAGGTCGTGTACTTTATCGAACCCGAAGGCTATCTCGTTACGCGATTTGTGCGCGGTCGTCCGCTGCCGCGCGAGGAAATCGGCAAGCCGGAAAATATTCGCCGCGTCGCCGAGGTGCTCAAGCGCATCCATGCGTTGCCCGCGATTCCAGGTACGTTCTCGCCATTTCGCACCGTGGAAGATTACACGGCGATTGCGCGGCGGTACAACGTCGCGTTCCCCGACAACTTTGATTGGCTGATGGCGCGACTGCGTGAGATTCAAGCCGCGTTCCGGCACGACCCATTCACGCCGCGCCTCTGTCACAACGATTTGCTCAATGAGAATTTTCTCGATGATGGGGCGATTCGCATTCTTGATTGGGAATACGCGGGCATGGGCGACCCCGCGTTCGACCTCGCTAACTTTGCGGTGCATCACAGTTTCAACGACGAGCAGGATCGTTTACTGCTCGAATGTTATTTTGGTGAAGCGACCCCGCGCCGATTGGCGCAGCACAAGCTGATGAAGATCGCGTCCGACTGCCGCGAGGCGATGTGGGGATTGGTGCAGGTCGGCATCTCTAAGCTCGATTTCGATTTCCGCGTGTACGCGGACAAGCATTTCGCGCGAATGGCGGAGATGATTGGGCGCCAATTCGTAGTATAGCCCCTCGTGGGCGTCGGATGAGAATCAAATGCCTTGGGACAAACCTTACCACCCTCCCAAAAACCAGCGTCTTGATCCAGAACTCTACGCTCACGCGAACTGCGTATATTTCATGACCATTCGTGCATACATGAACCACGCGCCTTTTGTGCGCTTCGATCTCAATTTTCTAGCTCTTGAGGTTTTGCGTGAGGAACAGAAACGCCAGAATTGCCTCGTATTCACATATTGCCTAATGCCAGATCATCTGCATTTCCTCGTCAGCCCTGGTCGTGATGGCATTTCTGCATTGACGTTCACCGATCAATACAAAGGCAAAACCACGAATGCGAGTTGGGCTGTGCAATGGCGCGGCAAACTTTGGCAACCGCGTTATTTCGATCATATCG
Source organism: Anaerolineae bacterium (assembly GCA_027457205.1). Lineage (GTDB taxonomy): Bacteria > Chloroflexota > Anaerolineae > UBA4142 > UBA4142 > DAIDTM01. The sequence goes on from DAIDTM010000165.1 coordinate 2,899, forward strand.
TGCGTACCGAAGAAAATCTTCACGCCATCTCTGAATATATTTTGGCTAACCCTGTCCGCAAAGGGCTGGTTGAGGATTACGAAGATTGGCAATGGGGAGGGCAGATGAACTCATTGCCGTACTGAAATTCACGTAGCATAGCGCCTTGTGCGCGTTTCACAGGAACGCCCACAAGGGGCTACACTACGTATCCTGACCCAGGAGTTTTCATAGTGGCAAACTTTCCAACTCAAGCGCGTGTCGTCGTGATCGGCGGCGGCGTGGGCGGCACCAGCATCGCGTATCATCTCGCGCAAATGGGCTGGCGCGATGTTGTCATCGTCGAGCGCAGCGAACTCACCAGCGGCTCGACGTTTCACTCGGCAGGTCTCGTCGGTCAACTCCGGACCGATGTCAACCTGACGAAGATGATTCGGTACAGCGTCGATCTGTACCGCAAGTTGAAAGTCGAAACCGAGTATGATCCAAACTGGCGCGAGGTGGGCAGTCTGCGGCTCGCATCTTCGCCGGAGCGGCTGGAGGAATTAAAGCGGCAAGTCGCGCTGTCGCGCTCGTTCGGCTTGCCGCTCGAACTCATCAGCACGCCAGAGGCGCAAAGACTCTTTCCGATCATGAATCCCGAAGGCGTGCTCGGCGCGGTCTATTTGCCGACTGACGGCATGGTCGATCCGAGCGGCTTGACGTACGCGCTCGCGGCGGGCGCGAAAAAATTCGGCGCGCAAATTCTCACCCAGACGCGTGTGCAGTCGATCACGCTGAAGAACAGTCGCGTCAGCGCGGTCGTCACCGATCGCGGCACGATCCAAACGGAAATCGTCGTGAACGCCGGCGGACAGTGGGCAGGCGAGATCGCCGCGAAGGTCGGATTGTATCTGCCGGTCACGCCGATGGCGCACCTCTACCTCATCACGCGCCCGATTCCGGGTATGCCGAAAAATTTACCGACGATGCGTGACCCGGACAATCTCGTCTACTGGCGCGAAGAAGTCGGCGGCTTGATCGCGGGTGGATACGAGCGATTGCCCAAGCCGTGGGGACTCGACGGCATCCCGCAGGATTTCAACAACAAACTCTTACCGCCGGACTGGGATCGTTTCCAACCGTTGATGGAAAGTCTCATCAAGCGCACGCCGATCATCGAACAGGCGGAAGTCAATATGCTGCTCAACGGTCCCGAAGGATTCACGCCCGACGCGGAATTTTTGCTGGGACCGACGACCGTGAAAGGGTTCTGGGTCGCCGCGGCATTCTGCGCGCACGGACTCGCGAGCGCGGGCGGCATCGGCAAGGCGATGGCGGAGTGGATCATCGATGGACACCCGGAATGGAATCTGTGGCGGCTCGATCTGCGGCGTTTTGGCAACAACTACGCGAGCCAAAAGTACACCGTCGCGCGCACGATCGAAACGTACAGCAAGTATTACGACATTCACTATCCAAACGAAGAGCGCGAATCGATGCGCCCGCTGCGCCTCTCGCCGGCGTACTATCGCCTGAAAGAACTCGGCGCAAGCTTTGGCGAAAAGTCCGGCTGGGAGCGACCGAATTGGTTTGAATCAAATGCGACGGAGGACGAAGGACAGAAGACGGAGGATAAAACTTCCGTCGTGGGTCATCCGTCTTCCGTCTTCCATCCGCGCGGCTGGATCGCAAAACACTATTCGCCTGCAATCGAAGCGGAACATAGCGGCACGCGCGAGCGCGCTGGCTTGTTCGACGAAACATCGTTCAGCAAGTTTGAAGTGCGCGGTGCCGGTGCGCTCGCCGCGCTGCAGTACCTCTGCGACAACGACATCGATAAACCGGTGGGCAGCGTCGTCTACACGCAGATGCTCAACCCACGCGGCGGCATCGAATGCGATTTCACTGTGACGCGGCTCGCGGAAGACCGCTTCCGCATCGTCACCGGCACCGCGTTCGGCGAGCATGATCGTTCGTGGATTCGCCTCAATATGCCGGATGAATCTGTGGTGATCGAAGATGTCACGTCGCAGTACGCGTGCCTCGGTTTGTGGGGACCACAAGCGCGCGCAATCTTGCAGCGCGTGACGAAAGCCGATGTGTCGAACGCGGCGTTTCCGTACATGACCGCGCAGAACATCGCGGTCGGCGATGTGCCGACGTTGGCGGTGCGCGTGACGTACGTCGGCGAACTGGGCTGGGAATTTTATTGCCCGATGGAGTACGGTCAGCGATTGTGGGATGTGTTGTGGGAAGCGGGACAGCCAGACGGCGTTGTTGCCGCCGGCTATCGCGCGATCGATTCGCTGCGGCTCGAAAAGGGCTATCGCTACTGGAGCGCGGACATCAGCCCCGATTACTCGCCGTACGAAGCCGGAATGGGCTTTGCGGTCAAACTCGACAAAGGAAACTTTATCGGACGCGACGCGCTCGTCAAACAAAAAGTCGATGGCATCCAGCGCAAACTCTGCTGCCTCACGCTCGCCGACAGTACCGCCATTGCGCTGGGCAACGAGCCGGTGCGGCGCGACAGCCAGATTGTCGGCTGGATCACGTCGGGTGGATACGGCTACTCCGTTCACAAAAGCATCGCGTATGCGTACCTCCCGTTGGAGCACACCGTAATCGGTACCGCGCTCGATGTGGAACTTTTCGGCGAGCGCATTAACGCGACAGTGGAACGTGAGCCGCTGTGGGATCCGAAAGGAGAACGGATCAAGGCGTAGAGAAATTGGACGCGGACGCGCGCGGAGCGAATGTAATCTGTGTGCATCCGCGTCTTTCGGTGCGTTTTTGTGGTATAATCGAGGCGCAGTAATTTGAGGAGGGAGATATGCCTGTCTCCAAATTGATTGAGCATTCACCCGATGTGCTCGGCGATACTCCAGTGTTCGTCGGCACACGCGTTCCCGTGCGGACTTTGATCGATTACATCGAAGGCGGTCACTCACTGGAAGATTTCCTGGATGATTTTCCAACCATCCATCGCGATCAAGCGATTGGCGTACTTGAAATAATGAGGAATGCAATCTTGGCACAAGCGGCATGAGAATCCTGCTTGACGAGTGCTTGCCTCGAAAACTGAAATTCGATTTCGTTGGTCACGATCTTGCGACCGTTCCAGAAGTCGGTTGGCGAGGTCTCAAAAATGGTGAATTGCTGCGTCGAGCCGCGACGGCTTTCGATGCTTTTGTGAGCATCGATCAGGGCTTGACGTACCAACAGAATTTGCAAGGCACGAAACTCGCCATTGTCCTTTTTGTCGCTCCCAATAATCGCATCGAAACACTTCGACCGCTGATGCCCCAAGTTCTCGCCGCGCTTGATAAGATTTCAAGCGGTGAGATAATTCGGATTACGGCGTAGCAATCCTCTAGTCACGCGTCTCGCCTCATGCCCTCTCTTTCACCTGAAATCCTCGCCCGCCTCAAGCAAGCCGATAAACTTTCCTACGCGCCGCGTGCGCGCGAATTTCTGCGCCGCGCGCCTGCACACGCGCTGATGATTCTCGTCGACGGCATCACGCCGGCGGCGCTGCAACGCGCACGCACGCCGACGTTCGACGCGCTCGCCGCGCGCGGCGTCTCTGCCACCGACGCGCGCACGGTGTTCCCGACGATCACCGGACCCGCGCACACGTCGATTCTTACCGGCGCGCGCGTCGGTACGCACGGTTTTTTGTATCCCAAGATGCTTGACGCCTACGGCAACCGCCTGCTGGATTTTATCGAAGGGCTGATGCAGGCGGAGACGGTCGCGGAAGCGTGGCGACCGAACGGCATCACGTCGGTCGGCATCGGCTCGCGCTTCTTGCGCGGCGCAGACGCGCTCGTAAGCGAAGGCGTGGTGGGCGAAGACGTGGAAGACATTACGAATCGCGCCATCGCCGCCGTGCGCGATTGGGAACCGCACTTTATGATGGTGGTCTATTACGCCGCCGATTCAATCGGGCATTTGCTCGGTCCAGAAGCTGATTTGACGCTCGACGCGATCGAGCACATCGACGCGATGACCGCGCGTATCCTCGATGCGTACGCGGCGAAGAATTTTCTCGATGAAACCATCGTCGTCGTACTTGCCGATCACGGAATGATGGCAACGGAAGTTGTCGAGAGCACCGATTTTGTCGAGCGCGTTGGCGCGTTTCCGCATGGGCGGCTTGCGCTTGCGCCGCGCGCGCTGTCCGACGCAGATTACAGCGCGCTGCTGAACGACCCGCGGGTCGAGGACATTTATGGTCGCGATGAACTGGAATTGCTCGGCGCGTGGGGACCACGCTGGGGCACGCATGTCATCCATCTGAAAGACGGACTGATGTTTCCGCACCAGCGCAAACTGGTCGGCTATCATGGCGCGTGGAGCCGAATCGAGCAGCATATTCCGCTGATTCTGAGCGGCGCAGGGATTCGTCAAGGCGCGCCGTTGACCACGTGCGAGGCGATCGATCTTGCGCCGACGCTGTCCCTGTTGCTCGGCGGTGATATGCCGCGCCAAGCCGAAGGGCGCGTGCTGTGGGAAGTGTTGGATACGGACCACGCGCCAGATGTCAGCGCATACGCGCGCTTGATCGTCGAGCGCGATGATTTGCTCGATGAACTGAAAACGTTGAAGAAGGAATACGCTCGGCAGTCGATTCACCGCGGGGAATTCGTTGCGCGGCAAATGGAATTAAAGCGTTTGGCAAAACAGAATTTGCAAGAGACCGAGACATTACGC
>DAIDTM010000166.1 GCA_027457205.1 Anaerolineae bacterium
AACAACTCGCGGGAAAAGCCACCTGGTACGCCAGCACCTGTCGCCAGTGCCCGGCGGGTTGCGGCATCGTCGTCCGCATAATGAACGGACGCGCCCTCAAGATCGAAGGCAATCCAGAACATCCGCTCAATCAGGGCAAACTATGCGCCCGCGGACAGGCAGGGCTTCAACTCCTCTATCATCCCGACCGTCTGGCAAGTCCAGTCCAGCAGACGCCACGCGGCTCGCGGCAATTTACCGCGCTTTCCTGGAACGCGGCGCTGAACACACTTATTTCCAAAACGCAAGCCGCCGGCAGCGGCATCGCGATCTGGGGCGGCGCAACGATGTCCGGTCACCTGTACGATTTGTTCAAACGATTTAGTCTTGCGGTAGGCGCGCCGGCGCCCATTATCTTCGATCTGTACACGGCGCTGCACGGGTATCAACTTTTGAGCCAAGCAAACCAGCGGCTCTATGGCACCGCCGCGTTGCCCGGCTATGATCTCACGCATGCCGACGTGATTCTCTCGTTCGGCGCAGACTGGCTGGGGACGTGGCTCTCCCAAGTGCGGTACGGTGTAGATTACGGGCAATTTCGCAGCCAGCCGCTTGGCAAGCGCGGCTACCTGATTCAGCTCGAGCCGCGTATGTCCACCACCGGCGCGAAAGCCGATCGCTGGATGGCTGTCCGTCCCGGGTCGGAGGGAATGATTGCACAAGCGATAGCGTCCATCATCGCCGACCAAAAACTGGGACCGGCGGATTGGCAAGCGCGCGCACAGAGTGTAGCAGGAAAAATCGACCTGAAGGATGCTGCTGCCGCGAGCGATTTGACCGTGGACGATCTATTGTCCCTTGCGCGCGTCTTCACATCGGCAGAACATCCCGTGGCAATCCCCGGCAGCCCGCTGACGGGTCGAAATAATGCCGAAGATGCGGCTGCAGCAGTGCAAGCACTAAACCTCATCGCGGGCTCGACGGGCTTGGGCATATCGTCGCCAGCGACGCTGCCACCACTCTCGAAACCCGCGCCGTCGTCCTTCGCCGCTGCGCAGCAACTGATCGAGCAAATGAAAAGCGGCGCGGTCAAGCTATTGCTGGTTCACGGCGCAAATCCCGCGTTCGATCTGCCGGACCAGGTCGGATTTATCGACGCATTGAAGCAGGTGCCCTTTGTCGTTTCATTCGCCCCCATCGTCGATGAGACCGCGCGCTGGGCTGACTTGATCCTGCCGGATCGCACCGATCTGGAATCATGGGGCTACGACGTCGTAGCGCCATCCATGGGATCCTCCATTGTGAGTGGACAGCAGCCGGTCGTCCTGCCGGTCTTTGATGCGCGCGCGACGGCGGATGTGATGCTAACTCTCGCCCAGCGAATCCCGGCGGCGGCTCAGGCGCTGCCCTATCCCAATGAAGTTGCTTTCCTCAAAGAGACAATCACTCCATTGGGTCCCGGCGCGGCAGGCGGCGAAGGTCCCGACGTGCTCTGGGCGCGCTTTTTGCAGCACGGCGGCTGGTGGCTCACCAAGACGCCAGCGGCGACTTTGCCTCAAACAAAACGCACGCCCATCACTGTATCGCCAACGCAGTTTCAGGGCGACGAAAAAGAGTACCCCTATTTTCTTCACCTTTACCTGTCTGATCTGTTGAGCGATGGACGCGGCGCGAGCCAGCCCTGGCTGCAGGGATCGCCAGACCCGATGACCACGATCGCGTGGCAATCCTGGGTTGAGATGCATCCAATCACCGCGCAGAAGCTTGGAATCCAGCAAGGACAACTCGCGCTCGCCCCGCAACAGGGCGTCCAAATGACCGAGATCGTAAAAGTGACCTCACCCTTCGGCGAGATCGAGGCGCCGGTGTACGTTTATCCCGCCATCCGCCCGGACACGATTGCTATTCCAATCGGACAGGGACATTCGGACGACAGTCGCTACGCGCGGGACCGCGGCAGCAATGCAATGCGCCTCATCGGCAACCAGACCGGTGCGACCGGGAGCGCATTGGCGTGGAGTTCAGTGCGAGTGAAGATCGAGCGAACAGGTAAGCAAGTACCGGTGGCGGCGTTTGAGTTCATCCTGGGTGTGACGAAGGGATTCATCAACCAAGCATTTCCCGGACAATGACCGATCCGGCTTGCCCGTTTTCCTGCACCCGGGAGAAAGGAATCAGCATGGCAGAATTTCCTAATCGCAAATGGACGATGGTCATTGACCTGGACAAATGCACGGGCTGCGGCGCGTGCGTCGTCGCCTGCCACGCCGAGAATAACGTACCCATCGTCACCGAGCAGGAGGTGATCCGCGGACGCGGTCAACACTGGATACATATCGAACGATACTGGGAAGGCGACTTTCCCGACATCAAGGCGCACTTTTTGCCTCTACTTTGTCAGCAGTGTTCCCGCGCGCCGTGCGAGCCGGTATGTCCCGTCTACGCGACCGTCCACAGCGAGCGCGAGAACCTAAACCTCCAGGTCTACAACCGCTGCGTGGGTACGCGTTATTGCCAGAACAACGATCCATACAAGGTGCGCTTCTTCAACTGGTTCGATCCAGTTTTCGAAGAGCCGCTTAATCAGCAGCTCAATCCCGACGTGACCGTGCGCAGCGCGGGCGTTATGGAGAAATGTACTTTTTGCGTTCAGCGAATCCGGCGCGCCGAAGAAGCCGCGTTGGTCGAGAATCGACCGCTCCAGGATAACGAAGTGTTGCCTGCCTGCGTTCAAACGTGCCCGCCGGCTGCCCTTGTTTTTGGCGATCTGAACGATCCCAACAGCCAAGTCGCTCATTTAGCGACCGACCGGCGCAAGTTTAGACTGCTCGAAGAATTGGGTACCGAGCCGCAGGTGATCTATTTGAAAGGCGGTGAATCCCATGTCTGAGCGTCAACACGATCGTCCCATTTGGCGGCATCCGATGCCGAAGGATGAAGACCTCGCGCATCAGATCGAGCACGAGCGCGAGCAGCACCTCCTGCTCGACCCGCGCTATCCGCTGCACATCGACGAAGGCGTACTCGATCCAATGTACCGACAGGGACGCCTCTTCTGGCTTGTCTGTGTGATCGTGGGCGGACTGGTCGCCGCGTGGGGCGCGACTTGGCTGGTTCAGATGTTTTATGGCTTGGGCATCACCGGTCTGAAGCGGCCGGTCATGTGGGCGCTCTACATCGTCAACTTTGTGTACTTTATCGGCGTTGGGCACGCGGGCACGTTCATCTCTGCCGCGCTGCGTGTGCTCAAGGTTGAGTGGCGGCGACCGATCAGCCGCGCGGCGGAAACGCTGACCGTGTTTGCGCTCATCACCGCCGCGATGTTCCCGATCGTTCACCTGGGGCGCTCGTGGAAATTCTACTGGCTGCTGCCGTACCCCAACGAGAGGCAGATTTGGCCCTCGTACCATTCGCCGCTGCTGTGGGACTTGACCGCCATTCTGACCTATCTCTCTTGCAGCATCCTGTTCGCGTATATCGCGTTGCTGCCGGATTTTGCGATGGCGCGCGATCACACCATCGGTTGGCGTCACACCCTCTACGATATTCTCTCGCTGGGATGGCGAGGCACGGAAAGGGAGTGGGGCAATCAAGAAACCGCCTTGAACGTTTTCAGCTTTGGCATCATCCCGGTGATGTTCTCGGTTCACACCATCGTCTCCTGGGATTTTGCGATGACGCTTCAACCGGGCTGGCACAGCACGGTCTTTGGACCCTACTTTGTCATCGGCGCGCTCTTCTCCGGCGTGGCAGCGGTCATCATGGTCATGGCAATCGCGCGCAAAGGGATGCGTCTGGAATACTTTTTGCGTCCCGAGCATTTTGACGGGATGGCAAAATTCTTACTGCTCCTCTCGTTTGCCTGGGACTATTTCTACTTCAACGATGTGCTCGTTCCCTGGTACGGTCAGGATCCAGTCGAGAAAACGATCTTTGCCTTGCTTACCGGCGGCTATGTATCGCCGATATTCTACCTAATGATCTTTTCGAACGTGATCCTGCCGGCGGCGACGCTATGGTCGAAACGCGTGCGCACTTCGATCCCTGCGCTGTTCGTCGTCTGCCTCTTTGTGCAAATCGGCATGTACCTTGAACGATATATAATCGTCCCGGTCACGCTGGGGCAGAATTATTTGCCGTTTGATTGGGGAGTGTATACTCTTTACCTGCCGGAGAGTTTGATCACGGTCGGCGCGTTTGCGCTGGTGGCTTTCCTGTACCTCATCGCCTCACGGTTCATCCCCCTGATTCCTGTTTGGGAAGTCTACGAAGGACAGGTGCTCCAAGGGCTGCGCCGCATCGGTCGTGCGCTGGTCAAAACGCGCGCGGAGCCGGATTAGGAGGAAGAGATGTCACGCTACGTGTTGCTCGGGCTATTTCACGAAGCGACGCCTACCGCCAATACGATCGAACAGTTGCGCGCCGTGGGTATCTCGGATGACCAAGTCACCGTAATGTCCGGCATGCCGTATCGACCTGAAATGCTCGGACGTCCGCGCCACCGCGGACGCGTCTGGCGTTTCGCAATTGTGGGCGCGCTACTGGGCGCGGCGACCGCGCTCTTTCTCACGGTCGGCGTATGGCTGCTCTATCCCTTGGTCCAAGGCGGGCAGCCGATCACGCCAATTCCCCCCACGCTCATTATTGCGTTTGAAGTGACGATGCTCGGTACGATGTGGGCATCCTTTCTATCAATGCTCTTCGAGAATCGCTTTCCGGCTTTCAAATCGCAGCTTTACGATCCGCGCGTCACGGAAGGACACATCGGCGTATTGCTAGAGGTGGATGAGAAACTGGCAGACCAAGTCGAAGCCATTCTCAAGGCGAATGGCGCGCATCACTTTCAGCGCGTTGAAGAAAAGCGTCCCTTGTTCAAGCCACGCGGTGGGACTTGGCAAGATTTCAAAGAACGCATCGCGGCGGCGATCGGCGGACCCGATGTGGGACATCGTAAATTCTGGCTCGCCGTCCTCACTATCCTGGTCATCGGAGGAGCTATCGGCGCGCTCGTCCCGTACGGCGTCTTCCCCATTTCGTTCCCGACGCAGATGGAAAATCAAATCTCCATCGCGTACGAACAAGGTCCGCGCCGCGCCGCGCCGGCAGCGGCTGTGCCGGTCCAAGGTCCGGTGCTGATTGCCGGCTTGCCCGCGACCGCCCCGATCCCTGCGAATGCGAATTCGCTCCAGCGCGGCGAGGTTTTGTACGGCGTCACTTGCATCGTCTGTCATGGCGCGACCGGCGTAGGCAATGGAAAACTCAGTGGCTTTTTATCGCCCAAGCCAGCCGACCTGACCAGCGCCAGTATCCAAGGAATCTCCGACGACGCCATCTTTCTCGTAATTACGCAGGGCTTGGACGCGATGCCAAGCCTCGCGGAGAACTTGGGCGTGCAGGACCGCTGGGACGTTATCAATTACGTGCGCCGTCTGAAAAAATAGGCGCGAGCCAAAGACTCGGCGAAGCGTTCGTATGGAGGTAGATGATGTTGATACACAAACTGCTCTTCGGCGCTCCGACATGGGTGCTGGTATGGTTAATCGCGTGCAGCAGCCCGAATCCCCAACCGTCGCTCACGCCGATTCCTTCACTCGCGCCGGGCGCAACGGAGACGCTGGTTCCCGCGATTCAGGCGGCAGCCGCAGCCACCGCGCCAGCCGTCTCGGCGAAAGCTGATCCCGCGATCGGCGAGCCCATCTTCCTAAAGAATTGCTCGCCCTGTCACGGCACGCGCGCCGAGGGCGTTACCGCGCCCGCGCTGCGGAACAACACGTTCATTCAAACCGGGGGCGATCAAGCAATCTTTGGAACCATCGCCAACGGTCGCCCCGGCACGGCGATGCCGGCATGGCTGCAAACGAACGGTGGTCCGCTGACGGAGGTGCAAATCAGCAACGTGGTCGCGTTCCTTCACAAACTACAAAACGTGCCGCCGCTGCCGACCGCAACGCCACTGCCGCCCGCGCCGACAGAAACACCGTCACCGCCGAACGCGCCAACACCCGAGCCAGCGCGTCCGTCGAATCCAGGTGCGCCCGGACCGGCAGCTTTACTGAAAGGCGATGCGGCACGCGGTCGAGGATTGTTCGGGACGTACTGTGCCACCTGCCACGGACCCGAAGGCGTCCAGGGCGTTCCCAACCCCGGGTCAGACGACGGCAGTGTGCCAGTATTGAATCCGATTGACCCGACCCTGGCGAATCAAGATCCCAAAGTTTTCGCGGCAAATGTCGATCTGTTTGTCGAACACGGATCAACGCCATCTGGTCCAAGCCCGCGCATTATCATGCCCGCATTCGGCGATCTCAAATTGTTGACCGATCAACAGCGGGCAGATCTCATTACCTATGTGATGGGTTTGAACGGTGCCAAGTAACTGATGGATTGAGCGCAGAGAAGCCCCCGGATCCTCCCTAGCGTTCCGAGCCGCCGATCCGGGACCGTAGGTTGGGTCAAGCGGGACAAGCGAAAACCAGAACTGGATCGAAGTGATGCTGAAAAAAGCCAGCGCGCTTTTTTCAGCATCACTTTATTAGCGGTTTATTTCTGCTCAACCTCCCACAGGTTATTCACGAGAACAGCGTTGGTAATCAACTGGCTCAACCTGCGGGAGACAGCAGTTTGGGAAATTCTGCGCTATCCGACACGCGCCCCGCGCCGCCCCCACTTTGCGCGCATCCCCAACTTGGTGTAAAATCAAACTGTACGCTCACCTCCAATTTTTATCTTCCAGTTTCTAACCACAAGGGGGCATTTTGAAAATCGTCACCTTCGAAGCGAATGGACAGACGCGCTGGGGCGCTGTGCGCGGCGAAGCCGTCGTCGATCTGAACCTCGCGCGCGCGATGTATTTAGCGTCGCACGGCAAGGAAGCGAAATATCTCGCCGCCGATGTCCTCGATTTTGTCCGGCAAGGCGAAGAGGCGTGGGACGCCGCGGAGGAAACGCTGGAATTTTTCGGCGGACGCGTCGTGGATGGAATTTCATTCCCGCTGAACGCCGCCAAACTGCTCGCGCCGCTGTCGAACCCCTCCAAGATCATCGGCATCGGCTTGAACTATGGCGAGCATCGCAGCGAGCAGAATATCGTCGCCGACGCGAACCTTTATCCGATTCTCTTTCCCAAATTTCCCAGTGCGATCATCGGTCCGGGCGATGCGATCACCTGGGAGCAAACGCTGACGCAGCAAGTGGACTATGAAGCGGAACTTGGCGTCGTCATCGGCAAGCGCGCGCGGCGCGTCGCCGTGAACGACGCGCTCGATTACGTTTTCGGCTACTGCAACCTCAACGACATTAGCGCGCGCGATCTGCAATACGACGAAAAGGGCAAAAAACAGTACACGCGCGGCAAATCGCTGGATACGTTCTGCCCGATGGGTCCGTACATCGTTTCCAAAGACGAAATCGACGATCCGCAAAAGCTCCACGTCCAGTGCTGGGTCAACGGCGAGACGCGGCAGGATTCTAACACCGACCATATGATCAACAGCGTCGCGCAGTTGATCGCGTTCATCGCGCAGGGCATCACGCTGATGCCCGGCGATGTGATCGCGACCGGCACACCGTCCGGCGTGGGGCACTATCGCCAGCCGCCCATCTATCTTAAACCCGGCGACGTGGTCGAGATGGAAGTCGAGGGTCTGGGGCGGCTGAGCAACCCAATCCACTGATTTCGGTTGTTGGACAAATTTCCAAATTTGTCCAACCATTTCGAAGCAGAATAGCAAGGGACTGATTTGAGACCGCTCATTGGAATTCCAACGCGAACCTACACCGATGGCGCGATCGTGCGCTTTGCGGTGGGTTCCACGTACACGCGCGCACTGGAACTCGCCGGCGGCGCGCCAATTGCGATACCGCTGCAATTGAGCGAGGAAACCCTGCGCGATATCTTTACGCATCTCGACGGCTTGCTGCTTGCCGGCGGCGTCGATGTTCACCCCGGCGAATTTGACGAAGCGGTCGAACTGTTCTGCGGCGAGATCGATCGCGCGCGCGATGCCGTCGAACTCCAGCTGCTGCGCCGGGCAATCGATCAAAAGATGCCGATCCTGGGAATTTGCCGCGGCATTCAGATGCTCAACGTCGCCGCGGGCGGATCGCTGTATCAGGACATTGGCGCGCAAGCGCCGCACGCGCTGCGGCACGAGCATATTCACGGCGAGCCGTACAATCGGCTGACGCATTCCATCGAGATCGATCCGCCGTCGCGCTTGGCGCATGCGTTAGGCGCGACGCGTCTCGACGTGAACAGTCTGCATCATCAATCGATCAAACAGGTCGCACCCGGTTTTCGCGTCGTCGCGCGCGCGCCGGATGGAATCGTCGAAGGGATCGAATCGCGCAACGGACACTTTGCGGTCGGCGTCCAATTTCACCCCGAATGGTTGATTGACGACGATGCCCGGATGGTCCGGCTGTTCAAAGAATTTGTCGACGCGGCGAAAAACTCAGACAGGAGTGTTGCATGAACGTCGAGGAAATGGAGCGACGTTTTTTCGAACTGAAAGGTAAACTCGACGTTGGAGCAATTACCGAAGCCGATTTCAAAATTGAAATCGAAAAATTGAGATTCCAGGATAAGCAGGGACGCTGGTGGATGATTGGCGCGCAGAGCGGCAAGTGGTACACTTTCGACGGCGCACGCTGGCTTCCCGGCAAGCCGCCGGTGGAACCGCCGCCGCCGCCCCCTGCCGAGCCGCCGGCAACCGCGCCGGTTACGCCAACGCCGGCAATCGCGCGGGAAGCGCCACCACCCGCGCCAGTCGCGAAAGAAGCCGAGCCGCCGCGCGCGACGGAACCGCCGGCTGCGCCCGCGCCGGTCGCGCAAGAAACTGAACCATCGCGTGCAGCCGAAACGCCGCCCGCTCCGGCGCCAATCGTACAGGCAACCGAGCCGCCGCGCGCAACGGAACAACCAGCTGTGCCCGCGC
>DAIDTM010000167.1 GCA_027457205.1 Anaerolineae bacterium
CGAAATCGACCAGGACGTAATCGTACATTTTTTTCAACACGTCAAACATCGGCACGATTTGGTTGACCGCCAACTCGGATGCTTCCTGCGGATCGTTCGATCCCAGCAAGAGTTGGAATCCCCACTTGAGCCGCGGCGAGACGTACTTGCCGATGACGGCGGGATTGATCTGTTCCTCGGTCGTCAGTTTGGCGACTGTTTTGTGCGACGCAAAATCGAGCGATTGCCCGACCGTGCCGATTGGGAAAACCATGTCGACGATCAGGATGTCGGCGGCGGGTTCAAGTTTCGCCAGCGCGTACGCGGTGTTCACGCAGACCGACGTGGTGCCGGTGCCACCTTTTGCGCTGCAAAACGAAAACATCTTGCCGTGTCGGCTGGGAATCTCCGCCGAGCCAACTTTCTTCGGCTGGGCAGACAGCGCGCGAATCTTGCCGACCAGTTCCAGGTCTGCGCCGGGTCGCTTGAGAATATAGTCATCCGCGCCGGCATTCATACTGCCGGCGATGTCTTCCGCGCTGCCCAGGGTGCTCAAGACGATGATGCGCAAGCCGCGCGTGCGCTCTATCGTGCGGAGTTGGCGTACCGTTTCTAATCCGTCGCCGTCGGGCAAGAGCGGTTCGAGCACCAGCACGTCGGGCACTTGCTGCGCGATGTTTTGCAGGACCGCGCTGCGCGTACCGACGGCGTCCACGGCGCAGCCCTCGCGTTCCAGAATGGCTCTCAGCCAATTCACGGTTACGTGATCGCCATCAGCGATCAGAACCTTTACCGGCATCGCTTGATAACCTGATTCCCAGAATAATTACCGCTCAACCCTGCGAAGGTTTGGCAGTCATTACCGAGATGAATAAATGACCGGTTGACAATCCTGCCGCCATTATAACACGCTCAAACTATTCACGCAACCAATTTGAGTTGAGCGAATAAAAAACTCGCCGTTGGGTTGCCAACGGCGAGCCAAGCGCGGCGCAATCGACTATTGTTGTGGAGCCAGACTAAAAGTCAGACTGGTCATCTTCCATTGACCGTCGATCTTGCGGAAGGTCCACTTGTCATTGTCTTTTAGGTTGGTGATACCAATCTTGGTATCCGAAATCGCCGTTGCCGTATCGCCGGTGATCGTCACGCGGATGTTGGGATGTTCCGCGAATGCCGGGTTCGACGGAAAGACGATATTGACGTAGCGATCGCGAATCGCTGCCCAGCCCTTCCAGGTCTTGTCGTCGCTGGGATTGTCGGGTGTGTGGTTCGCATCGGTCACGACGCCGTCGGGCGCCCACAGCCCCTGTAGCCGGTCGATGTCTTGCTGAACGACTGCTTCACCTTCCGCGACGATAAGCTGGCGAATAGCTTCTTCGTCGTTCGCGGGGACCGGCGTGGGCGTGCGGATGATTTGGACGGGTCCAGTGCCGGCTGGCGGCGGGGGCGGCGCGGTGCTCGTGCCGCATCCCGCGATAGCAGCCATTAGCATCGCGGCGGCTGCAATGAAGATCAACTTGCGCATAAACGTACCTCCTGACTCTCTGGGAAAATTGACGGGCGCAATCATAGCACGAATCGGGGAAAAGTCAAAAACCCAATGAGCCAATTTTCCAATGAGCCAATGAACCAATCCACCAGATTTGGCTCATTGGCTCATTGTTCATTGGCTCATTCTGTCTCCCAACACCTTAACCAGCTCACCGCACACGTCATAGCGACCGAACGACGGCATTAGGTACGTGCCCGCGACAGAATCTTTCGCTTCGATCAAAAGCTCCTGTGCAAGCCGGATGCCTTCTTCCACGCCGCGCTCGCCGGCGGCTTTCATGCGCTTGCGCGCGTCGTCGGTCAGCGTGATGCCGGGGACTTCATTGTGCAAAAATTCCGCGTGCTTGCTGCTCATCAACGGTAGCACGCCAAGCACGATGGGTTTTTCGACCTTGCCGTACTTGTTGCCGTACTTGCTCAGAAACTCGCGCAAGACCGCCGCGTCGTAAATCGGCTGCGTCATCACGAAATCTGCCCCGGCTTCCAGCTTGCGATGGAAGCGATCCAGCTCATTCGGATCCGAGTTCGCCCACATCATATCAAGCGCGCAGGCGACGTAAAAGTCCGCGTTGCTGCCGATGCTTGTCCCCGCCCAGTCGCGTCCCTCGTTCAAGCGCCGGATGATCTTGATCAAGCCGATGGAATCGATGTCGTACACCGCGGTCGCGTTTGGGTAATCGCCCATACGTGGCGGATCGCCGGTGAGCGCGATCACGTTGCGGATGCCGAGCGCGTGCGCGCCGATCAGATCGCTCTGCAGCGCCATCAGGTTGCGGTCGCGCGTGGTGAAATGCAGGATGGATT
>DAIDTM010000168.1 GCA_027457205.1 Anaerolineae bacterium
CCAAAGACGCCGAGGACGCGCGCGCCGCGAATTTCGCGCCGCGGCGCGAGACCTGGTTTTAGATCTATGAAGAACGGCGGCTCTTGAATGTAAGTCGATTGTGCAGCCCACGCGAACGCCTCGCAGCCGCTGACCGGGATCGCATTCCACATCGGATTGCCGTCGAAGACGTTGCTATACGTTTGCGTGAACATCGCCGGATCGATCGACGCTGCCATCGTGTCCGCGATCTCTTTCTGCGAGGGCCAAAGGTCGCGCAAGAAAACCGGCTTGCCATCTTTGCCGACACCCAGCGGATCGGCATCGAGATTGATGTCCGTCGTCCCCGCGAGCGCGTACGCAACGACGAGCGGCGGCGACGCGAGAAAATTCGCCTTGACCTGTGGGTGCACGCGTCCTTCAAAGTTGCGATTGCCGGAAATGACCGCGGCGGCGACCAAGTTCGCTTCCGTCACCGCTTTCGCCACTGGCTCTGGCAGCGGACCGCTGTTGCCGATGCAAACCGTGCAGCCATAACCGGTCAGGTAGAATCCAAGCTTCTCCAGGTACGGCGTCAAGCCGGCTTTGTCCAAATACTCGGTCACGACTTTGGAGCCGGGCGCGAGCGAGGTCTTGACGTGCGGCGGAACGGCGAGACCTTTTTCGACGGCTTTCTTCGCGAGCAGCCCTGCGCCGATCATCACCGACGGATTGCTCGTGTTCGTGCAAGACGTGATCGCCGCCAGCACGACCGCGCCGTGGGAGATTTTCGATTTTCGATTTTCGATTTCAGATTGCGGTGCGAAACTGATCGCCACGGTTTTGCCTACTTCACTTTCGGGCAAACCGTAACCGCCTTTGACAACCGGCTTGGTCAGCGATTCGTGCAAGCGCGTTTTTAGATCGCGCAGCGAGACGCGCTCTTCCGGCTTTTTCGGTCCGGCGAGACTCGGCTCGACTGACGCGAGGTCTAGTTCGAGCGTATCGTTGAACACCGGATCGGCAGACGCATCGGTGCGGAACAAGCCCTGTTCTTTGGCGTATCGCTCCAGCAAGTCCGCCGATTGGGTGCGCCCGGTGCGCCGGAGGTAGCGCAGCGTTTCCTCGTCCGTCGGGAAAAAGCCCATCGTCGCGCCATAGTCCGGCGCCATATTGCCAATCGTCGCGCGGTCGGGCAGCGAGATCGACGACAAGCCCGTGCCGTAAAATTCCACGAATTTGTCGACGACGCCTTTCCGGCGCAGCATCTGCGTCACGGTCAGCGTGAGATCGGTCGCGGTGACGCCTTCGCGCAGCGCGCCGTGCAATTTGAAACCGACGACCTGTGGCGTCACCATGTACAACGGCTGCCCCAGCATCACCGCTTCCGCTTCGATGCCGCCAACGCCCCAGCCCAGTACGCCCAGTCCGTTGACCATCGTCGTGTGCGAGTCCGTGCCGACGAGCGTGTCCGGGAAAAGTTCGCCGTCGCGCGTCAACACGCCCTGCCCGACGTACTCGAGATTGACCTGGTGCACGATGCCGGTCGCCGGCGGGACGACGCGCAGATTCTTGAACGCCTGCGCGCCCCAGCGCAAAAACTCGTACCGCTCGCGGTTGCGTTCAAATTCCAGCTGCGCGTTCTTTTGCAATGCATCGGCGGTCCCGAAATAATCCACCAGCACGGAATGATCGATAACCAGATCGACCGGCACAAGCGGGTTGATTTTCTTTGCGTCCTTGCCCAGCCGCTTGACGGCATCGCGCATCGCCGCGAGATCGACGATGCACGGGACGCCGGTAAAGTCCTGCATAATCACGCGCGCCGGCATGAACGGCAGTTCGTGCTGCGCGGGCGCGGCGGCGTTCCATGCCGCGAGCCGGTTGACGTCATCGGCGGTGACGAGATAGCCATCCTCGTTTCGCAGCAGCGATTCGAGCAGGATGCGAATCGAAATGGGTAGTCGGTCCAGAGCCGGCGCGACGCCGGCGTGGGCGAGCCGGTCGAGTCGATAGATTGCATAATCGCCCAGGTTGGCGCGTGCGCCGAAACTATTTTGTTTCGCAGGCATTTCCCTTGTCCTTTCCAGAAATTATCGGTTGAATTATACGCGGCTGGGAGATTGTGCGCAAGTCCCTTGACGGCGCGCGCGAGTTGTGTTAATATAATTCCGCAACCCGGCGACACCGAACCTTACAAAGGAGGTTGCGCGATGAAGCACTTGATCATCCTGGCGTCGATTGCTGTATTGACGATTGGCGCCGCGGCATGTACGCGTGAGAAACCCACGAATGAGACGCCGCCGCCCCAGGTGGCTGCCAGCGATCTCACGACTACCCCCGGAGCGCCCGGTGCCGCCACTGTGGCTCCCGGTTCGCCGCCAGCGCCCACCGACACGCCGGTGGTGACTTCCACAGTTGTCGTCGCACCAACATCCGTCCCGACCGCGGTGCTGCCAACCAGCGTGCCCGTAGTGCCCCTAGTGCCCGTGAGCACGCCGACACCGTCCGCCAGCGCGCCCGGCACCTACACCGTCCAGTGGGGTGATTGGCTGAACAAGATCGCCCAGCAATTTGGGGTGAGCACGCAAGCCATTGTCGATGCCAACCCCGGTCTCAATCCGAATTTGATTTATCCGGGGCAAGTGTTGAAGATTCCCGCGCCCGGAACTACTCCGCCGTCGTCAGGTGGCGTCACGCCGCCGACCACAAATCCCGGCACCTACACCGTTCAGCGCGGCGATTGGATCTACGCCATCGCGCGCAGATTCGGCGTGACCGTTCCTGCGTTGCTCGCCGCGAACCCGGGCATCAATCCGAATTTTGTGTTCCCCGGTCAGGTGTTGAGCATCCCCGGCGGCGGCGGAACGACGCCTCCGCCTGGACCCGCCGGCAGTTATACCGTTCAGCCGGGCGATACACTTTTCTCGATTGCGGTGCGCTTCCGCACGACGACGTACGCCTTGCAAATTGCGAATCATCTGGCGAATCCGAACTTTATCTACCCGGGGCAAGTACTGACCATTCCGCAGTAATGCCTCAAGACTCTAACACGACGAGAGGCGCATCCGAAGCAATTTGCGCCTCTCGTTCTCTTTAGTGGAACTATGCCTGAGAAAATCTTACGCAGCGAATATCTCTACCGCGGCTCGATTCTGAAATTGCGGCTCGATCAGGTGCGCCTCGCGAACAATAATGTCGTCGCCCGCGAGATCGTCGAGCATCGCGGCGCGGTTGCCATCGTCGCGCTGGACGATCAAGCGCGCGTCCTGCTGGTTCGGCAGTATCGTTCCGGCGCAGGACGCGAGACGCTAGAGATTCCTGCTGGCACGCTCGAAGAAGGCGAAGCCCCTGCGCTCTGCGCG
>DAIDTM010000169.1 GCA_027457205.1 Anaerolineae bacterium
GGCAGTCCGCTTTCACAAGTACGGAAGCGCGGAAGAGCTGGTGCTTGAGAACATTCCGCGCCCGGATAAACCTGGCGAGGGCCAAGTCCTCGTGCGCGTCCACGCCGCGGGGGTTAATGGAATTGACACGGCGATACGCGCGGGTTATATGCACAATATGATGCCCATGTCGTTTCCCGCAACGCCGGGGGTCGAAATGGCAGGCGTAATCGAAGACGTGGGACCGGGCGTGGACCATTTACAGAGCGGTCAGTCGGTCTACGGCAATCCACTCTTCGATATTGGTCGCGGCACGTATGCCGAGTATATGCTCGCGAATGCCAGTACGGTTGTGCCGATGCCGAGCAATCTCGATTATGACCACGCGGCAACCGTGCTTCATGGCGCGCGCACCGCTTGGACCGGTCTTTTCGAATTAGGCGATTTGCAACCAGGACAGCGCGTTCTGATTCACGGCGCCGCCGGCGGCGTTGGCATCTACGCCGTGCAACTCGCGCACTGGAAAGGCGCGCACGTCATTGCAACCACCTCAACCCACAACGTCGATTTTGTTAGCGCGCTGGGCGCGGACGAGGTGATCGATTATACTCAAACACGCTTTGAGCATGTCGTGCATGATGTCGATCTGGTTTTCGACGGAGTGGGCGGAGAGACGATGGAGCGATCGTGGCACGTGCTCAAAAAAGGCGGGATGCTGGTTTCCGCTATCGGTATGCCGTCACCAGAGATGGCAGCCCAGCATGGTGTGCGCTGTGCGACGATCGGGTTTTCCCAAGACCTGCCGAGCGTCCTCAAGCAAATCACCGCGTTGGTCGAAGCTGGAAAATTAAAACCATACGTCCGAAAAGTTTACACGATGGACCAAGCCGTCCACGCGCATTTGCACAGTGAGACGCGGCGCGGGCGTGGGCGTATCGTCTTGCACATTGCCGACTGATTGAACTCAAGCGGCAAATAAACACAAGAGCGCGCAGGTTTTCATCTGCGCGCTCTTTTTTTCGCCGGATTCGTCCAGAGGTTATTATGTTTTGTCCGTGCAGTAAAACGTGATGGCGTCGCGGAAAAACTCAGGTAGTTTAGGATCGAGTTTGGCATAGTTCGCGCGAAAGTCCGGATCATCCACGTACAACTGCCCCAAGCCGCGCAGCCGTTCCACCGACGGCTCGTAGAAATAGCGCAGATGCTGATGCCACCGCGCGACAATCTGCTGGACTGCCGGATTGTCGTACCCCTTGCCCATACTGGCAGCCAAGTCGCGGCGGATTTGCTCGCCTTCCGCGACGATCTGCTGCTTTTGCGCCGAAGAGTAGTTGCCCCAGCGCTTCATCGAGTCGTCGACTTCTGCGCTCCCGTATCGCCGCCGCGCTTCCTCGGCGTACTGCTTTTGCTTTTCCTCGTCGAACCCCTCGAACAGTTCCTTGTCGCTCATTCCCAATTCTCCTTTCAATCGTAGAATCGTCTTGTCCACCGTCTGCATGAGACCGGTGAGCCGCGCGGCTTTTTCCTCCAGCGTGACGCGATGCGTTTGCAGCGCGCGCAGTACGTCGAAATCCGGACGATCGATGATCGCCTTGATCTCGTCCAGCCGAAAATCCAATTCTCGGAAGAACAGGATTTGCTGGAGGCGCAGCAGCGCGTCCTCGTCGTAGTAACGATAGCCGTTCTCGCCGTATGCATCCGGCATGAGCAGCCCGATCTCATCGTAGTAATGCAGTGTGCGCACGCTGACGCCCGCCAAGTCCGCAAGTTGTTTGACGGTGTATGCCATATCTCAATCCTCTGACGCCATTATAAACTATGACGCCGCGTCAATGTCAAGACCCAACATCTTGACCAACGCCGCATTCTCTTGTAGAATCAAACCAAGAATCAATTGAGGAGATTGCCACGATGCAGTGGCTCAAAGACAAAGACGGGAACGCGTTTCGGGTCACGCAGGTTCCGCGCGGTCGTCGTGCAGACAATCCAAAAACGAATCAAGACGACCTTGACGACAGACAAGATAAAACGGGGAGAGATACTATGGGCAAAAGAAAAACCAACGCGCTGAGAATCTCATACGATAAAGCCGCAGATGTACTTTATCTAACGTTTGGCGCACCCAAGACAGGAATCGACGAAGAAATCAAGCCCGGTATCTTTGTTCGACTCGATTCACGGACGCGGCGGGCGATTGGAATGACGATCATCGATTTTGAGAAACGGTTTTCCCGCCCCGTTGCCGACAGCGTTCCCATCGATCTCGCACGATTTCTGGTTCCAGCATAACACGCCATCTACAACAACAAAACACCCCGCTCGCGCGAGGTGTTTTTCTTTTCCGCGTTCATCCGCGTCCTATTCCTCTCTCGCCTCCGCCGGCACAAAGTACACGTCCGTCGGCTTCAACTTGCTGTTTCGCAGATACCGCGCCTTGACCTTCATTCCGATCCAGTCCAGCGACGCCTTGGTGGGGTCCAAGCCGAGCAAGCGCGTGAGGAACAGGGTGTTCGCGCCTTCAAACTCGATCAGCGCAAGCACGTACGGCGTCTCCGGCAAAAACTCTTCGCTGCCAAAATGGCAGACGGTGAACGCATGCACCTTGCCCTCGTCCGGAAGACGCACCCACTCGGTCTCGTTGCCGGTGTACATATCCGCGCCGCGCGGCGTCGCGTAGGTGTAACCGGTCTTAGGATCGCGGTTGCCGAGAAAGACGTGGTTCGTCAGCCCTGCAAAGAACGGCGAGTCTTGTGCGTACGAGTGCAGGTACTCGACGTGGTACGGCTGCCGCTTGACGATTGGCGTCATCTCCTTCAATTGCTTGAGCGATTCCTTGTCCAGTTTCTTCGGAAACGGAAGGTTGAAAACAATCGTCCCGTCCAGATTTTCCTCGCGCTTGGTTTCGTTGTTATTTTTGTTTGGCATGATTTCCTCATTTCATGACGGATGACCGATGGCCGCGTGCGAATAATCGACTCGGTCGTCCGTCCTCCGTCTTCGGTCGCCGTCATTTTTCCTTCTCCAGAATGCTCACGGTGACGTAGGTGCCGGTGCCGGCGTGGCTGTGAATCGCGCCGCGCTGGGCGTTCTTGATCTGCAGCTTGTCGTCCTTGAAATGCTTCTTGATCGTGCCCTGCAATTGCCAGATCGCGAACACCGCCTGCATCAAGCCGGTCGCGCCGACCGGATGCCCACACGCGATCAACCCGCCCGACGGATTCACCGGGCAGATCGGCTTGTCCTTCAACTTCAATCCGTAATCAATGCCGGGCATGAACGCCTTGCCGGACGCCGCGAAGGGTCCGCCTTCGCCGTATCGGCACAAGCCCATATCCTCGTACGTCTGAATCTCGCTCGACGTGTAGGCGTCGTGCAGCTCGATGAAATCGATTTCCTTCAGCGGGTCGGTGATGCCCGCCATCTTGTACGCCTGCTTGCCGCCCATTCTGCCCGCGCGGAACGAGTGGACGCCCGGATAACGGAACCCCTTGCTCCACAATTTCTTGTAATACGCCTGCGTTTCTTTGCTGTCGATTTCGTGCGGCAGCGCGTACGATTTCATGAATTTGTCGTACGAATCGTGTGGTCGGTCCGACATACGCATTGCGTCCGTGCCGCGCCCGATGCCCGTCACCTTGACGCGCGGCAAGCGGCGACCGGATGCCTTTTCCAATTTCGCCAGCCCGTCCTCGCTGCATAGAATCGTCGCCGCCGCGCCGTCGCTCATCACGCAAATGTCGAGGCGTGTGAGAGGCCACGCAACCATTGGCGAGTTGCGGACATCTTTGATCGATAACCGCTGGTGCTTTTGCGCGTACGGATTATGGAACGCGTTCATGTAATTCTTGACCGAGACGTGCGCCAGCTGTTCGACCGTCGTGCCAAATTCTTTCATGTGGCGCGTGACCATCATCGCGTAATAGCCGGAGTAAAAGCCGCCGACCGGGTAATCGAAACTCACGTCACTCGCGAGCGCGATGAACTCGTTGCCTTTCCATGTCTCGACGTGCGACATCGTCTCAAAGCCGTACGCGACGCACACGTCCATATAGCCGGACGATACGGCTTTCCATGCCTCCTGGAAACAAATACCGCCGGTCGCGCCGCCGCCTTCCACGCGGTGTCCGGGCTTGGGACACAAGCCGAGATAGTCCTGCGCCATAATGCCCGCCATCAACTGGCGGCTAAAGTGGTCGGAGAAATACGACGCCACCGACCCATCCACGATCTCGGTGAACTGCTTGAAATCCAATCCGATGTCGTTGATGGCGTAATCGTACGCCTCTTTGATGACGGCTTGGAACGATTTGTCCGGACGCGCTTTGGCAAATTTGGAAACGCCGCCGGACACGGCATAGACTGGTCTCATTCCGATTCCCTCCTTGGATTCGAGATGATGTTGCGCGCGAGTCCCACGCTACGAGTCGCTTTTAGTATATCGCGGTTAGGACGATATGACAAATCGAGGACGACGCATCGCCTCACCGATCCGGCGACTGTCTATCCGCAAATGCCCGCCACAGGACTGGGGTCACAGGAGTTAAGAACTATTGACCAAACGTTAACCTGACGGTAGAATATGATCAAGTTCAAACGTTCTTCCCACTTGGAAATCGATGACAATCAAAAGCGCAGACCCGACGGAGATCGAGTTTCCCGCCGGGTCTTGTCGATTGCATCGCAAGACCGCACGGTCGGGTGAAGAAGGATATGATTAAGCAGAAAAGCAAGACCAAGCCACAACTCGTCCGAGAGTTGAAAACGCTGCGGGCGCGCGTGAGGGCATTAGAAAAATCGCAGCGGGATTGCCAACGGATCGAGGAAACGCTGCACGAGGCGGATCGATTCCGTGAGGAAGTTATCGCCGGCGCTGGCGCGGGGATCATCGTCTACGATTGCAAGTTTCGATACGTGGTCTGGAATCGACGCATGGAAAACCTGACCGGTATTCCCGCGGCGGACGTATTGGGCAAAAACGCGTTTGACCTCTTTCCTCATTTGCGGCAGCAAGGCGTCGATCGATTGCTTCACCAAGCCCTGGCGGGAGAAACCGTAACCTCTTCCGACACACCTTACTATGCGCCCCAAACCGGCAAGTCGGGCTGGGTGGTCGGGACGTACGCGCCGCACCGCGACACCCAAGGCAACATTATTGGCGTGATCGCGATGATCTATGACATCACGCAGCGCAAACAGGTTGAAGAAGCGCTGCAAAAATCGGAACAATACGCGCGCAGCATCGTCGATTCGTCTATCGATATGATCGTCACCGTCGACAATCAACGCCGAATTGTCGAATTCAACCGCGCCGCACAACAAACCTTCGGTTACACGCGCGAAGAGGTGTTGGGCAAACATATCAATATCCTCTATGCCGATGCGGTGGAAGGGCAAGAAATCCATCGCGTCGCGTTCGAAAACGGACAGACCGTTCAAGAGGTGCTCAACCAGCGAAAAAATGGGGAAGTTTTCCGTAGCCAACTCTCCGCTGCGGCGCTCCGCGACGCCAATGGCGTACCGGTGGGCGTCATTGGCGTCTCCCGCGACATTACGGAGCGCAAGCGCGTAGAGGACACGTTGCGCGAAAGCGAAGAGCGTTTCCGCCGCGCGTTTGACTATGCGGCAATTGGTATGGCGCTCGTCGCGCCCGATGGGCGCTGGCTCAAGGTGAATCGTGCGCTCTGCCAGTTGGTTGGCTATTCCGAACAGGATTTGCTAACCCGAACCTTTCAGGACATTACACATCCGGACGATCTCGATCCAGACCTGGCTTTGATGCAGCGAATGTTGACTGGCGAGATCGATACGTATCAGCTAGAGAAGCGTTACTTTCACAAACAGGGACATATCGTTTGGGTCTTGTTGAGCGTCTCGCTGGTGCGAGACGCGAGAGGTCAGCCGCTCCATTTCATCTCACAGATCCAAAACATCACCGCGCGCAAGCTAACCGAGAATGCCTTGAAGGAGAGCGAGGAGAAATACCGCGACCTGTTCGAAAATGCGAACGACTTTATTCAAGTCATTGACTCCGACGGTCGATTCCTCTATGTGAACCGCGCATGGAAAGAGGCGCTGGGCTACAACGACGAAGAGACCGCTCAACTTTCTCTCTTCGACATCGTGACGCCTGCTTCGCGATCCCACTGCCAGGACTTGTTTCGACGCGTCCTGACCGGCGAGAAGATCGACCGGATCGAAGTGAAATTCGTCGCGCGTGACGGGCGGCAAATC
>DAIDTM010000170.1 GCA_027457205.1 Anaerolineae bacterium
CAGTTTCACGCTTGCCCCCTGTTATGATCGCAGATTTCGGACTCCTGCTCGACATTATAATCGCGTTTGAGAAAAAAGCAAGGGCGAGTCACAGCGTTCGTCACTCGCCGCTGCATCTGCTCGGAACTTGCCGAAAGGTCACGCGTCGACTTCCTCGCGCGTCTGCGCGAGCGAGATGCCTTCGCGCCAGATGAACACCAATCCCAATCCCGTGATGAGCAGGTACTGCATCGCGTGCGCGGCAAGCGCGACGCTTGCCGCCGCCGTGCCGCCAACGCCGAAGGTGCTCAGCGCGAAAACGGCTGCCGCCTCGAACGGTCCCAGACCGCCCGGCGCGGCGGGAATCATCACGCCGAGATTGATCAAGACCATCATAAACGGCGCGGCGACCAGACGCGTCGGTGTATCCGGCAGCACGCCGAACGCCGTCAGCATCAAAAAGTAGGACACGCTTTCCATTCCCCAGATCGCCACGGAGAGCAGCGCAATCGCCGCCACGTCGCGCACCGACTTGAGCGAGTGCAGTCCCACGACGAACGAGCCGAGCATTTCTTCGATGCGCGCGGCGAGCGCGTGCGGCAAAAAGCGCGTGACGCGCCGCAGCAGCGCGAGCGCGAGTTGCTCGCGCACCAGCAAGAACACCAACGCCGCGAGCGCGACGCCGAACAGCACCGTCGTCAGCGCGGCGATGGTTTCCGCCGCCGCCGGAAGTTTCAAGCCGAGCGATGCCAGCGCGGCAAGCGCGAGCAGCAAGAACGCGATCAGCGCGATGCCGTCCGCCACGCGCTCGACGATGATCGTCGCAAAGCCGAGCGTCTTGGAGAGATTCTCGCGCTGCCCCAGCCAAATAGGGCGCGCAAATTCGCCGGGGCGACCGGGCAGGAGATTGTTCAGCGCAAAACCGACGACGAGAACAGGAAAGAGCCGCGCGAGCGGAATGGATTTAGTCGGCGCGAGAAAGCGCTGCCAGCGCGCCGTCCGCAGCACATAGCCACCGAAGGTGAAGAGCGCGGCAATCGCCGCCAGCCGGTAATCGGCGGAAGCAAACGCGTGCGCCAGTTTTCCAAAGTCAACCGAAGACAGCGCGAGCGCGAGAAAAACCGCGGTGATGACTAAACTGACGAGGAGAGTTAGGACGCGCCGTCCGCCGCTGCCGGTCATGGTTTTTGGAACACGAGGATCCGGTGATTGCCGGAATCGGCGACGTACAGATTGCCCTGCGCGTCGAACGCGAGACCCGTCGGCAGATTGAACGACGAGAGGTCGGTACCTCGCGAGCCAAACACCTTGATCAGCGTCCCATCGTTCGAAAATTCCATAATGCGCGATCCTTCCGGGTCACTCGCAAAGACATTGCCGTTCGGATCGACGGCGAGGTAGGGCTTGTTCACGACGGTCTGTGTGTCCCACGCCTCCACGGGCCACGCCTTGATGAAATTGAAATTCGAATCAAATTTTTTGATGCGCTGGTTCCACGTATCGGCGACAAAGATGTTGCCCTGCGGGTCAATCGCCAGTCCGACCGGCTCCAGGAATTGTCCGTTGCTCGCGCCCACCCCGCCGTACTGCGCGAGCGGCGTACCGTCCGGCGAGAATTTCAGCACGCGCTTGTTGCCGGTATCGGTCACGTAGAGATTGCCCTGCGCGTCGATTACCACCGCGCGCGGACCATAGAGCAAGAGCGGATCGATGTTGGCAACGCCGCGCGTATCGCCGTTCGTGCCCCACATCGTCAAGAACTTGCCATTCGAATCGAATTTCTGGATGCGGTGGTTCCACGTATCCGCGACGTAAACGTTGCCGCTTTTATCGACCGCGATGCCCCAGGGCTGATTGAACGTGCCCGCCGCGCCGACCGCATTGTCTGGACTCTTGCTGCCCCACTTGAGCAGGAATTTGCCGGTGGGATCGAACTTTTGAATTCGCGCGTTGTCGGAATCGTCGACGTACAGATTTCCCTGCGCGTCGAACGCGAGGTTGCGCGGATATTCAAATTGCCCATTCCCGGCGCCTTCGGTTCCGATCGAGCGAATCGCGGTGAGTTGGGTAAACTTGGTCGTGTACACGTCCGGCGCGGTGGGCTGCGGCGACACTTCGCCGGCGTAATTCCACAGAATCGAAGCAACGTCCTTACGCACGTAGAACGAAAAGTTGTGGACGTAGGGCCACGCGCTGAAGCTTTCCTTGTACTGATGATAGAACCACGTCGTGAACAGATCGGCGCGCTGCTGCGGATCACGGATGTAATTCAGAACGCGATCCAGCGTCAAGTCTTTGTAACCTTCCAGGGGCCACCAGATCAATTTGTAAACGCGTTTGACGTAATTGTTGCCGAGGAAGGGCTTGACCGCTTCCTCGTTCTTGGGACCCACGATGACCACCGGCGCGTCGAAGGGCGCGTTGGGCGACGCGCCATAGTACTGCGCGTTGCGATAGTTCCGCAGGTACCACACAAAGGGCCACGACGAATCGTCGTCGTACGCGACCTTGATCGTGCCGTTATCGCATTCGCCGGCGAGCGGCTTGGTCGTCGTCGCTTGCGCGCACAACCGCTGCGACAGATCCTGGATCTCTTGCATCGCCGTCACGACATCGTGCGAACCTTGCGCGTAGATCATCGTCTCCGCCGCAACATCCGGCTCGATGAACACCGCCATCCAGGCGAAGCGAATCGTCAGCGCGGCGAGAACGATGACGAACGCCGTGGCGACGACGCGCGCAAGTTCGTTCCGCGTAAATCGCCGCCCGACCAGATAGAGCGCGGGCAGCACGAACGCCAGGAGGAGCACCAGCGATACGATGAACGCGTTCGTCGCGCTGAGTTGGTCCAGTCCCACGCCCTGGAAGGGGCGCGAAAAAACCAAACTGGCGAGCAGTACCAGCGCGAGCGGCACGAGCAGCGCGATCCAGTGCGCGCCGCGCGCGAGCAGACCGCGCCAGTCGGCGTCCAGCAACTTGTCCAGCCCCCAGCCGGCGGCGAACGCCAGCGGGATCGTCAGGTGCATCGTCAGCCACGGCATCTTCTCGCCCGCCCAACTGAAGACGATGAGCACACCGGCAACCCACGTGAAGATGAACGCCGGGAAAGCACTCGCGGGATTTCCCGGATCGTACGTCGCGAAGAAGGTGAGCGGGATCAAGACCGCGCAGAAAACCGCCACCAACTGGTACGCCCCGCTGGGGAGCACGGTCGCGACGAACGGAAGAATGCCGACGTAATAAAGGATGATCCACAACATCCAGATGAGGACCATCATCAAGTGAATGGCGCGGTAGCGATACCAATACCAAAAGATCGCCGCGAGACCGGCGAGTAACGGCAAGAATTCGTACTCGGGCAGCATCACCAGCAAATAATAGTACGATGGCTGCCCGCCGCGCGCCACGCCTTGCTGCGTCAGCCAATAACCGAGCGAGCCGAGCAAGCCGGTGAAGAATCCGCCGCCGTTCGTAAAGACCGTCGTGAAAAAGAAGACGAAGATGGGCCAGAACAAGAGCGCGCAGACCAGCCACACGCGGCGGTTCCACCACAAGCCCAGCAGCGCGGCGAAGAGAATCATCGCGGCGGTCAGGATGAGAACGCGAAAGAGCACATCGGGCTGCGATTGCGCGATCTGCGTCAGCGTGGCAACATCGGTGAACGCGGCAATCGACAAAAAGTCGGTGTGGGAAATCGCTTGCCAGATCGGATTGAGGATCACAAAGAGGAAAGGCGTAATCAGCGGAAGCGAAAAAGTCGCCAAGACCATCGCCAGATCGAAACTGGGAATGTTGCGCCAGTCTTCGTCCGCATCTTCCGAACGGCGCAGCGATGCGACGACGTGATAGGCGACAAAAAGTCCAAAGAACGGGATGCCGAGCAACGCGGCGAACAAACCGAGTCTAAGGTCGCTCCACTTGACGCGCGGGCGCAGATACTCGAACGTGAAATGCGCGCACAGGAAGACAGCAAAGATGGCGGTGAAAATGAACGTCGTCTCCATCGCGGTGAACGCCAGCGAAAGAAATGCCGCCGCCGCGTACAGCCAGGTCGCCTTGCGATCGTCAAAATATTTCCAGATGGAAAGCGCGAGCAGAACGACAAAGACTTCGACGTAAATGTCGTGCCGGTTAAAGCGCGAATAATACATGACCGCCGGCGAAATGAGCAGCAGCGCCATCGTTACGAGCGTGCCCCGGCGTCCCAGCAACTTGCGGAAAAAGTACGGCAGCGCGACGAGTACGATGCCGAGCAGCGC
>DAIDTM010000171.1 GCA_027457205.1 Anaerolineae bacterium
GGCGCACTTCGCCACAGCCATGCCAGGGTTTGCATTTGGCATTCATATCGTGCGCCCGACGGCTTGCGCGACGCGGCGCGCCTCCGCAACCATCGCCGCGAACTTGTCGGGCTTGAGCGACTGCGCGCCGTCGCTCAACGCGTGCGCGGGATCGCCGTGCACTTCGACGATCAAGCCGTCCGCGCCCGCGGCGACAGCCGCGCGCGCGCTCGGCGTGCCCAGTTCCCATTTGCCGGTGCCGTGACTCGGATCGGCGATGATCGGCAAGTGCGTGAGTGATTTTAAGACGGGGATCGCGTTGATGTCGAATGTATTCCGCGTCGCCGTCTCGAATGTGCGGATGCCGCGCTCGCACAACATCACGCGCGTGTTGCCGTGCGACAGGATGTATTCCGCCGCCATCAGCAATTCTTCGATGGTTGCCATCAGCCCGCGCTTGAGCATGACCGGCTTTTGAATTTCGCCGACTGCGTGGAGCAGCGCGAAATTCTGCATGTTGCGCGCGCCGATCTGCAGGATGTCGGCGTACTGCGCGACGAGCGTCACGTCCTGCGGCGACATAACTTCGGTGATGACGGGCAAATGCAATTCGTCGCGCGCCTCGCGCAGCAGTTCCAAGCCCTTGAGTCCCAGCCCCTGGAACGCGTACGGCGACGTGCGCGGTTTGTACGCGCCGCCGCGGAGTACGTGTGCGCCGGCTTCTTTGACCGCCGCCGCGGTTTCCATCAACTGCTCGCGCGACTCGACGGAGCAGGGTCCTGCCATCACGATCACTTGCTGTGTGCCGACCGAGACGCCGTTGATCTTGACGACCGAATCGTCAGGATGGAAATCGCGCGAGGCAAGTTTGAATGGATGCAGGATCCGCACCGCGCGTTCGACGCCCGGCAGCAATTCGAAATGCTCCGGCTCGATCGGGCGCTCGTCTCCGATGACGCCGATGATCGTGCGCTCTTCGCCGCTCGACAGGTGCGCTTGGAATCCTAGCGATTCGATGTGCGCAACCACGCCGGCGATTTCGTCGGCGGTCGCGTGGTGTTTCATCACGATAATCATCGAATCATTCTCCTTCAAAGTGTGGGCGGGATTCTGCCTCGCGCGCTTGAGTGTAAAGATGTGGCAAGTGCAGGTCAACTAACATCTTTCTCCTCCTTGGTCTGATCGGCAGCGGGATACGAACCCAAAACCTTCAAGAACGAACTTTTTGTTAGCAATCCGATGAGCGCGTCGCGGCAGGGCGCATCGTCCCAATGCCCTTCAAAGTCGAGATAGAAAACGTAATGCCACGGCTTGCGGCGGTCGGGGCGCGATTCCAGCTTGGTGAGGTTGATGCCGCGCGAGGCAAACTCGCCGAGGCATTCGTAGAGCGCGCCGGGAATGTGCCGCGTCGCCAGCACCACCGACGTTTTGGATTTCTCCGCGCGCGGTGACTCGGCGTGCCCGATGACGAAAAAGCGCGTATAGTTGTTCGATAAATCTTCGACGCCGCGCGCCAGGATTTGCAATCCGTACAGCCGCGCCGCCGTTTCGCTGGCGATTGCGCCGGCGTTGGTCTCGCGCGCCGTCGTGAGCTGCTTCGCCGCGCCGGCGGTATCGTATGCCACGATGGGTTGCCAGCCGCGCTCGGCGATGTACCGTTCGCACTGCGCGAGCGCGGACGGATGCGAATAGACGCGTTTCAAATCGGCAAGTGCGACGCCGGGCAGCGCCATCACCGCGTGGCGCACGCGAAAAACTGCTTCGCGGGTGATTTTCAAGTCATAGTCGAGCAGTAGATCGTACGATTGATTGATCGCGCCGGCGGTCGAGTTTTCAATCGGTAGCATTCCTAAATCGGCGCGTCCAGACTCGACCGCGCGAAAGAGATCGACAAAGGTGGGACAGGCGAGTGTAGGCGTCTCCGCGCCGAACTTTTCGAAAATCGCTTCCTGGGAGTACGCGCC
This sequence comes from Anaerolineae bacterium, assembly GCA_027457205.1. Taxonomy (GTDB): domain Bacteria; phylum Chloroflexota; class Anaerolineae; order UBA4142; family UBA4142; genus DAIDTM01. The sequence continues at coordinate 1,944 of DAIDTM010000171.1, forward strand.
GTCTTCGCCTTGAAACGCGATGATGGTCATTGGAGAGTCTCCTTCACGCGGTCGGGGCGCAATTGCTGCGCGCCGTGCAGATAGACGTGCGTGACCGCATCCGCCGCGCGGTCCGTGTTCCAATGGATCAGCACGCGGATGCAGCGCGGCAGATCGCCGGCAACGCGCGGCGCTTGCGCGTCGAGCAACGCGGCGTCGCGCCAGCCCAGGTCACGCGCGGCGCGCGCCGGGAACGCCGCATCGAGATCGGGCGTCAGCGTGAAATAGACGCTGGCAATGTCTGGCTCGCGCAAATCGTTTGCCTGCGCCAGCGCTTCAAGCAGTTCGCGCGTGGCGTTGAGAATCGCATCGTTTGTGTTGGCGGTCGCCGTGGTTGCGCCGCGAATGCCGCGGACGGGCATCGTTCCTCCATAAAAACAAAAAGAGCGTGGGGTTGGAATCCCACGCTCTTGAACTGACTCGGTGAAACCTAAGGCGTGACGATTCGACCCCGCGTTGATGCGCCGGCGTAAAAGTAGCCGTAAAAATAAAACGCGAAGGTCGAAGATTGTTTCGTCACAGTGGCATTACTCTACAACAGACCATCGATCTTGTCAAGTTGACTTTTGCGCGGGTTTGCCGGACAATAAACAGTGAGACGGTGAAAGATGGCGGAACAAATCCGAACCTTTATTGCGATTGAGCTGGATGACGCGCATCACCGCGCGCTGGCGGATTTGCAGGCGCGGTTCAAACGCGAACTTGCCGCCGCAAAGACCGCGGGGTCTCCGACGGCGCGGTATGTGCGCTGGGTCGCGCCGGAGAACATTCATCTGACGCTCAAATTCCTCGGAGACGTGGAGTCGGGCAGATTGCCCGACCTACAGGGCGCGGTCACGGACGCGTGCGCCGGCATTGCGCCGTTCACGCTGACGATTGGCGGCGCGGGCGCGTTTCCCGACACGCGGCGGCCGAACGTCCTCTGGGTCGGCGTCGGCGGCGACCTGGAACGCGCGGCGATGCTGGCGCAAAAGATCGACGAGGCGTGCGCCGCGCTTGGCTTCGCGCGTGAGGAGCGCGCGTTCTCGCCGCACCTCACGCTTGGACGCGTCAAACGCGACGCCAAGCCGAACGATCGGTCGTTCATTGGCGAAATGCTCGTCCACGCCAAGATTGGCGCATTGGGTGAATTGCGCGCAGAGCGCCTCAGTTTGATGAAGAGCGACTTGAAGCCGGGCGGAAGCGTTTACACTCGGTTGGCAGCGGTGGAGTTAATGGAAGAATGATTTTCCGTGACCGATGCGACGCGGGGCAGCAACTGGCAACGCGGTTAGAATTTCTAGAGGGTGATCCCAGCGTCATCGTGCTGGGCATCCCACGCGGCGGGGTCGTCGTCGCCGCGGAAATCGCGCGCGCGCTGAGCGCGCCGCTCGACATTTTCATCGCGCACAAAATCGGCGCGCCGTTCAACCCGGAGCTTGCAATCGGCGCGCTGACGAGCAACGGCGACGTGCTGTTGGACGAGGGTTTGATCGACGAACTGCGGCTGCGTCAGGAGGAGATCGAGCGCGAGGTCGCCTCACAGCGCGCGGAAATCGCCCGACGACTGGCGTCATTTCGCAGGGATCGTCCGCCAGTGGACATTGCGGGGAAAACCGTCGTGCTCGTCGACGATGGCATCGCCACCGGCTCGACGGCGCTCGCCGCATTGCGCGCGCTGCGGAAACAATCGCCGGCGCGGCTGATCTTTGCGATTCCGGTCGGACCGGCGGAAACCATCGTGCGCCTCACGCGTGAATGTGATCTGATGATCGCGCTCGATGCGCCCGAACCGTTCTGGGCGGTCGGGCGGTTCTATTTACAGTTCGAGCAAACAACTGACGCAGAGGTCGTTAGACTGCTTGATGATGCCGCGCGCTGGATCAAGTCCAAGCCTAGACAGTGATCGCGCTGCGGAGCGGTTGATAAAAGCACAGCATCGTGCTGCCGTACCGGCGCGAGTCGGTCAGTTCCAGCGTTTTCAGATCGACGGCGTGGAATTCGCGGGGATGAATCTGCGCGACGACGACGCCGCGCGCCGAGAGGAATCCGCGTCCATCTAGCGTCTCCAGCGTCTCCGCCCACAGTTCCTTGTACTGCGGCGGTGCGACGTAGATCACGTCGTACTCCTCCGTCGTACCGTGACGGAGGAATTTGAAGACGTCCAGCCGCACGACCTTGGCGTGCTCCGTCAGGCGCGTCAGCGCGAGATTGTCGTGAATCGCCTTGAGTGCGTCGCGGTCGAGTTCGACGAAGGTCGCCGCGCGCGCGCCGCGCGAGAGCGCCTCGATCCCCACGCTGCCCACGCCGGCGTACAAGTCCAGCACATTCGCGCCCTGCACTCGCGCGCCCAGAATGTTGAAGAGCGATTCTTTCGCCCGGTCGGTGATGGGTCTCGTCGCCGCGCCGGGCGATTTCAGCGTCCGCCCTTTTGCGCTACCGGAAATGACCCGCATTCTGCGCCTCCTCCCTGCCACGCGGGACGCGAGTCGAGTGATGCGTCCCGCGTTACTTGTTCGATCCGTTCAATTCCGCCAGCCACTGTTCGATCTGCGCGCGGTCAGGCGCGTTTGGTGCGAGCTGCAAGTATTTTTGGAAATCGGCGAGCGCTTCCGGCGAAGATCCCTTTTCACGATATGCCAGCCCGCGATTGCGGTACGCCTCCGCAAAGCCGGCGTCGATCTTGATGGCTTGGGTATAGTCCGCGATGGCTTGATCGAGATTGCCTTGATCGTCGTAAGCGACGCCGCGGTTGTTGTAAGCGGCAGAGAAAGCCGGGTCGGATGCGATGGCTTGGGTATAGTCCGCGATGGCTTGATCGAGTTTGCCGCCCTTGTACTCCAGGATGCCGAGATTGTACCACGCCCGGACATATTTGGGATTCAACGTGATGACTTGATGATAGTCCGCCATCGCCAGATCGATCTGCCCCTTGTCCTCATAGGCAATGGCGCGATTGTAGTACGCTTCGAGATACTTGGGATCAAGCGCGATGGCTTGCGCGTAATTCGCAATCGCTTGATCGACATCGCCGTTCTGATACGCTTCTTCCGCGCGATTAAAGAACTCGTCGGCCGGCGCGGGCGTTGCCGCCGCGACGGGACGGCTGGGCGCGCCGGGATACGCGGGCGAATTTTGTCGACTGGGGAAAGCGGGACCTGGATAGGACGACAGACCGGGATACGCCGTTGACGTGGAATTGCAGCCGACGATGCCGAGGACGATCAGCAGAATGCCGGCGATAAGAATCTTAGAGCCGGTCTGAAAAGTTCTGGATCTCTCGCAAAGACGCAAAGCCGCAAAGGGTTTAGATAAATTTCTTGGCGACTTTGCGGCTTGGCGTGAGTTTTCAGACAGGTTCTTAGGCATGCGTTATCTCTTGTTATCGCTCAGCCCACTCTCCCGTAGGTCGTTCGACCTGCGGGAGAGTGAGTCGTCATTTTATCCAATTGTCGCATCAATCGAGTTTGTTGTCAAAATGGGTAGGGGCGAGGTTGCCTCGCCCCTACCACGGACTCACCGACGCGATTTCCTGGCGGCAGTTTTTCTTGTCGGTTTTTTCGCGCGCGTCCTGACGTTTCGTTTGATCGACTTTTTCGCGCCCGGCTTTACTTTCGCGGCGCGCGCTTTTTTCGCGGGTTCCGCGGTGACGCGTCCCTCCAACCCCGCGAGCTGTGCGTCGAGCTTCGCGGCGCGCTCGCGGTTCACCGCAAGTGTGTCGCGCGTTTTTTGCACCACGTCTTTTGGCGCGCGCGCGCTGAACTCGCCCGCGAGCAGCGTCTCCGCGCGCGCAATGTCGCCGTTCACTTTGGCGATTTCGCCGGCGAGCCGCGCCTTTTCCTTTTCCACATCGATCATTCCGGCGAGCGGCAGATAGATTTCGACTTGGCTGGCGACGAGCGCGAGCGCCTGCGCTGGTTTCGTCGCGCGTTTCTCAATGCGAAACTCGTTCGGCTCAAGCCGCGCCAGCCGCGCGATCGTGTCGCGCTGCGCGTCCAGCAGATTCGCCGCACGTCCCGCCGCGAGGATCGCCGGGATGCGCCTGCCCGGCTCCACATTGAACTCGGCGCGTGCGTTCCGGATCGCTCGTACGATGTCCATCACCATCGCGAAATCCCTCTCCGCGCGCGCGTCGATCAGTTTCTTGTCCGCTTGGGGCCATTCCGCGACGATGAGCGCTTCATCTTTCACACCTGCACTTGCGTGCGGTGCAAGTGTACTTCCGCCTTCTGCCTTCCGTAGGTGCTGCCATGCCTCTTCGGTCACGAACGGCATCGTCGGATGCAACAGCCGCAGCGCGTGATCGAGCGCGTGCACTAGAATCGCGCGCGTGCGATTTTGCGCGGCGACGTCACCGCTGCCAAGTGCGCCTTTCGACGCCTCGATGTACCAGTCGGCAAATTCGCTCCACAGAAACTCGTAGATTGCGCGTGTGCCTTCACCGAACTGCCAGTTCTCATAGTTGCGCGTCACGTCGGCGATGAGATGGTTCGAGCGCGAGAGAATCCAGCGGTCGGGAAGAGTGAACGTAGCAGGGTGTGGGAGTGCGGGAGACGCGACGCCACCATCGAGGTTGCTGATGACGAACCGCGTCATGTTCCAAATCTTGTTCGCGAAATTCCGCGCGTTTTCCACTTTTTCGAGATCGAGTTTCGTATCATTTCCCGGCGCGGACGAGGTAACGATCGTATAGCGCAGCGCGTCCGCGCTGTAATCGCGGATCACATCGAGCGGGTTGTCGCCCGGCTGCGGATTCGATTTGCTGATCTTGCTGCCGTCCTTGTGCCGAATCAAACCGTGCAGATAAACGGTGTGGAACGGCGGCTTACCGGTGAATTCCAAGCCATCCATAATCATTCGCGCGACCCAGAAGAACAGGATGTCGTAGCCGGTTTCCAACACCGAGGTTGGATAAAAGTACTTCAAGTCATCCGTCTCATCGGGCCAGCCGAGCGTGGAAAAGGGCCACAGCCCGGACGAGAACCACGTGTCGAGTACGTCCTCGTCTTGGCGAATGTTAGTCGAGCCGCACACAGCGCATTGCGTCGGATCGGTGCGCGCGCAGGTCTCGTGTCCGTTTTCGCAGTACCACACCGGGATGCGATGTCCCCACCACAGTTGGCGGCTGATGCACCAGTCGCGGATGTTCTCCATCCACTGAAAATAAATCTTGTTGAAACGCGGCGGCACGATTTTGACACCTGCACTTGCGTGCGGTGCAAGTGTCCTGCCGGTTTTCACTGCCGCGATGGCGGGTTTGGCGAGCGGCTTGATCTTGACGAACCACTGCGTCGAAATCAGCGGTTCGACGACGGCGTTGCAGCGCTGGCAGCGTCCGATCGACATCGTATGGTCTTCGATGTGGTCGAGCAAGCCGTCGCGCTGCAAATCTTCGACGAGTTGCTTGCGCGCGGCATATCGATCCATTCCGACGTACGGTCCACCGTTTTCGTTGATCGTCGCATCCTTGTTCATGATGTTGATGATCGGCAGGTCGTGCCGTTTGCCGATGTCGTAGTCGGTTGGGTCGTGTCCCGGCGTCACCTTCACCGCGCCAGTGCCAAAGTCCATTTCCACCGCGTCGTCCGCGATGATCGGAATCTGGCGACCGAGCGCGGGCAGAATCGCCGTCCGTCCGATGAGTTGCTTGTACCGTTTATCGCGTGGATGCACCGCGACCGCGGTATCGCCGAGAATCGTTTCCGGGCGTGTCGTCGCCACTGTGATAAATTCTGGAGATTGGAGATTGGAGGTTGGAGACTCGCTTGATGGTTCCAAGCGATAGCGCACGTAGTATAGCTTGCCCTGTTCTTCTTCGTGCTCCACTTCGAGGTCGCTGATCGCGGACTCGTCGCGCGGGCACCAGTTCACGAGGTACGTGCCGCGATAGATCAGCCCCTTTTCGTACAGCCGCACGAACGCCTCGCGCACCGCGCGCGACAACCCCTCATCGAGTGTGAATCGCTCGCGGGTCCAGTCACACGACGCGCCCATCCGGCGAATCTGGTGCGAGATGATGCTGCCGTATTCCTCTTTCCACTCCCACACGCGTTTGACGAATTCCGCGCGCCCCAGTTCCCGCCGGGGCGTCCCCTGCTTTTCCAGCGCGCGCTCGACTACGTTTTGCGTCGCGATTCCAGCGTGATCGCTTCCCGGCACCCAC
>DAIDTM010000172.1 GCA_027457205.1 Anaerolineae bacterium
CGCTGGAAGCGCGCCCGCCCTCCATCGAGGGCAAGTATGGCGTCACGATGGGCGAGCTGGTGAACGCCGCGATGCGAATGACTCTCAAATGGCTCATCGTCGGTGAAGTGCGGCACGGCTCTGCTGGTGCGTCGCTCTTCAGCGCACAGATGTCCGACCATCCAGGTCTTTCAACCATCCACGCGCTGTCGCCCAAAGCGGCGCTCAGCCGCCTGTCACTCCTGATGCACCTCGATCCGATCACGTCACAGGTTGGGCACGTTGCGATCAAGGAACTGGTCGCGCAGGCACTCGACCTGATCGTGCAGATTCAGTACATCAACGGCGTGCGGCGGGTGACCCGCGTCGCCGAGGTCGCCGCGGAACTCAAGGGCGGCGAAGTGTGGCTCAACGACTTGTGGAGTTTCGACGCCGCGTCCGTCGCCTGGAAGCAGGTCGGCACACTCACGCGGGAACGCTGAGGCAACAATGAACCAATAAACCAATGAACCAACCCTGGCACTTGCGTAACCGCCAGGGCAAGTGTGAACCAAATGGGGTTTCGCAGTTTGGCTCATTGGGCAATTGGCTCATTGACCCATTGGCTCATTGTCTTCATTGGTTCATTCTCCGAAGGAGGACATCATGTCGGCAACGGCTTTACCCTTTCTGATCGGTTTGCTCACGGCGATTCTGATCGTCGTGATCGTCTATCAACTCCCCCTGGGAATCCGGTTCACGCGTTCGCACCGCGCCGCCCAGCTCGACCAGATCGCCGGCGGCTCCGCCGGCGCGCCCGAATCGCTCGGCAGCCCGCGCGAACCGAACTCGCTCAAAGACCGCCTGCGCGCGGCGGGCGTCAATCTCGGTGAGAACGCCGAGGTCGGCTGGACGCTCCTGCGCGTGACTATGGCGGTCCTGCTCGCGGTGGTGGTGCTCGTCATCGGGCTGCCGCCGCTCGTCGCGCTGCTCGCCGCGTTCGGCGGCTACCTACTGCCACAACTCTGGCTGGACGGCGAGACCGTGCGGCGCGCTCGCGCGATCGAACAGGAACTGCCCGATGCGCTCGGCGACCTGATCGCGCTCCTGCGCGTCACGCCCTCGATCCGCAATGCGCTGGAGGAAACCCGCGCCCTGCTCGCCAAGTCCAATCCGAAATCGCCCCTGGCGCAAGAGTTCCAATGGACGCTGGAGGACTTGAGCGCCGGCGAAGAAGAGGCGTTCCGTCGGCTCGCCCTCCGCGCCGCGACGCCGGCGCTGGCGATGTTCGCCTTTGCGCTCGCGGTCTTCGTGCGGAGCGGCGGCGATTACCTGAACGCGCTCGAAGCTCAGGCGCGCGGCATCCGGCAGACACTCGAAGCGCGCGGCTCGGCACAAGCGGAAGCGGCGGACGCCATGATGACGGTCAAGGTCATCCCCGCGATCCTGCTCCTGATTCTCGTGATGTTCATGCAAGACCCATTTTTCCGATCGTTCTACTTTACTTTCGGCGGACAGCTCTTGCTCCTGGGCGTCCTGGGGAGTATGGCGATTGGCTACTCGGGCGTCCAGGCCATCGTCGCGGAAGTGGTCTAACTCAATAAACCAATTGCCCAATTACCAATGAGCCAAAAGGATCGTGTGCGCTTGGCTCATTGGTTCATTGGCAATTGCTCCGAAGGAGACATCCATGCCTACTGCTATTGCGCTGCTCGCCGCGCTCTTCGCGATGATCGCGATCTACGAAATGCTGCCGGTCGCGACCAGCGTTCGCAACCGCCAATTCGACGTGATTCGCGGCGCGGCGTCCGCGGACGACCCGAACGCCGGACGCGCGCTTCCGTTCTGGCGCGTGATCCTCCTGCCGCTCAATCCGCTCCTCGCCGCGATCCTGCCCGCACGTTTGCGCGAAGGCGTGTGCCAAAAACTCTACTGGGCGAATTTCTCCGGCTCGTGGCTCGGCTGGAACGAGGTCGAGTTCTGGGGGGTGTCGCTGGCGGCTGCCGCCGCGACGTTCGTGCTGCTCCTGAAAACGCCCATCGTCGCCGTGCTCGGCGCGCTGATTGCCGCGATCATGCCCTACATCCTGTTGCGGAACGCCGCGCGCAAGGTCGAGCGGTCGCTCGTGCGCGAACTGCCCGACGCGCTCTACCTGATCGCCTTGATGACTTCGGTCGGGATCGTGCTGCCCGACGCCTTGCGGCGACTCGCGGATGCGCCGCATCGCAGCGTGTTTTCCAACTGGCTGCAAATCGCGTTGGCGCGGTCGCACGGCGGTTCGCTGGTCGCCGCCATCCGCGCCGAAGCCGAACTCGCCGGCGCGCCGCGTCTCGTCGCCATGGCGACGAAATTGGAACTGATCGAGACGCGCGGCGCGTCGGGCAGCGTCGATCTCTTGCGCGCGCTTGCGGATGACCAGGCGCGTGAGTATCGCCAGGAGGCGGAACGCCGCGCCAAGGGGATCGGCAGCGAGCTCTTGTTCCCGATCATGATCTGCTTTTTCTTTCCGTACCTGTTCGTCGTCGCTGCGCCGCTCTTCGCCAACATCATCCAACTGTTCGTGACCCGCTAGGAGAAGAATTTGTCGATGATCGCTCCGTCCACCCTGACCCTTCCGTTCGCGCTCGTCGTCGATGACGATGGCGTGACCTTAAACGCCGCGCTTGGCGCGGCATCGAATGACACGCCATCGGAACGCGGCGCACTGCCCCGCGGGACACCGCGGGGTCTACGACGCGCAGCCCTGGCGTTCCTCACCCAGCAAGACCCGGAGTTGTTCGCGCGTAGCGAAGAGGTCGCTCGGCGTGTGGTCGCGCTTGCGCCGAGAGACCAGTCGGATCTGTGGTATTGGGCGGGATTATTGCACGACCTGGGGAAATTGTTCCACGCGAACGAAATCGAGCACCCAGCCAAAGGCGCATTGCTTCTAAGACAAAGCGGCGCGCCGGAGTTCGTTGTTCAAGCGGCGGAGTTCCACCATTACGATGGAGCGTCCATGATGCGCTGCCTTCGGCAGCGCGCCAAGGTCGCTCCATCGTGGAACGGGACGGGCTATCCGCGCGGACGGCGCGGGACGCAAATTCCACTGATCGCGCGCGTAATTGCCGTCGCGGACCATTACGCGGCGCTCACCGAAGACGCGGCGCTCTCGCCGGCGGAAGCGTGGCAGGAAATTCGCGATCGTGCAGAGACATATTTCGATCCGCGCATCGTCGCACGGTTCTTGGATTGAGGAACGCGGATGACTGGCATCATTCCGTGGCTCACCTGGACCGCTCCGCTCGTCGCGCTAGTCGCGCTGCTCGTGTGGCGCGACGGCGACCATCGCCTGGCGCGCTTCGCCGGCGGCGCGCTCACCTTTGCCACGCTGCTGGCATTTGTAGATCCCGCGCTTTCAGGCGGGATGGGCTTGACCGCGTCGGACGTTGTTGC
>DAIDTM010000173.1 GCA_027457205.1 Anaerolineae bacterium
GGGATGTACAATAGCCACGGAACGAAAAGCAGCCCGCCAACAAACTGCGCGACGATCAACTTGGCAAGCGTGTTCCACGCACGCCGGAATATCAAGTAAATGTCCGCCGCGAGAAGCGTGAGGAAAGCAAGATTGTGCGAATACAACGCCAGCGCCGTCGAGAGCGCTGCCAGAGCAATCGCGCCGATGCCGTTCGACAAGCGCATCACCGCATAGAGATAGAGCATCAAAGCGAGCGCGAGCGCGCCGTACATTCGCAGTTCCTGCGCGTGGTAAATCTGGAACGACGCCAGCGCGGCAAGGAGCGCCGCCCAATTCGCTGCATCGGCGTTGAGCGCGCGCGCAGCAACGGCGTACACCAACACGACCACCAACATTGAAATCGCGACCGACAACATTCGCAGCGCGAACGGCGTCTCACCGACCAGCCGCATCCAATAGTGCAGCAATGCATAGTAAAGCGGCGGCATCGTGTCGGCAGCGGTGCCGGATGCAATCGTCGGCAAATCCTTCTCCGCGAGGAAAACGCTGAAGGTGTCGTCGTACCACAGTGGGCGTGTGCCCAACGCGATCATTCGCACGCCGAACCCCAGGAGCAGGATAGCGAGCAGGGTCGAAAAACCGCGTCGAGTCTTCATCGTGTTCACGGCGACTCGATCTCGTAGACGGCGTACTGATCGTTCGATGCGCCGAGCAACGTCGGCGCGCCGCCGCGCATGACGATTTCGAACGGCGTCTTGCCGTAGACCTGTTTCAAATCTCGCACAGTCAGGTCTTGCAGCATCTGCGTATCGTTCGCGGCAATCGGATCGTAGGCAGTTTGCAGTAAATAATTCAGACCGACACGGCTGAGCAGAATGTGTGTGTAGCCTTGTTGTCGCAACGCCGCGGCGAGCGAATCTGCGTCGTGGAACTGCGAATGAAGATGTGCGAACGCGTCGAGGATCGCATCCGGCTGAACAGTGCGGCGCGCATAGTAACTGCGCGGCTCCCAAAGGAAGAGCGTCTTGCTGTTCGGCGGAAGCGTATTCACAAACTGGATTGCCGCGTAATAGCCGCCCAGCGCGCGCGCCAGGTACACGTCGCGGGATTCAAACCCGGCGAGGTAGCCGAACGCGTTGACAGACGCGAACCCCAGCGCGTAACTGAACGCGGTCAGTCCCAGAACGAGTAGAACGAGCAACCGCGCGAATCGCTGCAAGGAAAATTGCGGCAAGTCGATCACCGCCAATCGGTCAAACGCGACCGCCGCCGCGACGGCGAGCGTTGGAAACGCGGGAAACAGCAGACGCGTCTCCAAAAGCAGTTTCGATTCGGCAAGCCCAGCGAGCCAGAAGAGGTACAGAATCGTGGAGAAGACGAGTGCGTCGCGCAGAATCTGATTTTGAAATTTGTAAAATACCAAGACTAGCAGCGGCGCCAGCGCGAGAAGCAACGGTCCGATCGTCGCATCGTAACTCACCGCGCCCTCGCTTCCCAGAATCGTCGCATCCCACGGCGCGGTCAGGAGTTGCAGCGGCGTGTTCAACAGCCCGGTGCCGAATCGGCTGAACCATTCCGCGCGAAATGCGTCCCAGTACGGACCGCCGAAGACGAATGGATACACCGGGTTGCCGGTAAAAACCCAGTTGCGGAGATACCACGGGGCAGCAAAGAGCGCGGCGAAGGACAAAAAGACAACGACAAATGACAAACGGCGAGGTTGAATGATAAAGACGAGTAGCGCGAGGGGAACAATCGCCGCGGTGTACTTGACGCCCATTGCCAAGCCGGCGCACACGCCCGCGAGCGCGAACCAGCGCCAATCGTTTGCTTCGCGCGCGATCATCACCGCGTAGAACGCGGCAAACGCGTAGAAAACGAGCGCGAGATCGACGTACGCCCACGTTGCTAACGAAACGAGCGACGGGACAGCGACGAGCACAGCGCAGGCGAGCCACGCGACGCGCGCGCTGAAATAGCGCGCCGCGAACGCGAACAGCGCGCCGAGGAGCAGCAGGAAAAAACACAAGTGAATGAGCTGCGCCGCGATGTCGCCCTTGAGCAGCATCGCGGCGAGATAGAGCATCTCGACGAGCGAAGGGAAACTAAAGTACACGATGTCGGGCGGCGCGGCAATGCGACCCTGCGCGATCGCGACCTTTGCCTCGACCAGATGGTACGTCTGCGCGTCCCACGCCGTTGGCGGCAGGAGCGCGAGCAGAAACGCCAGCGCGAGCGTGAATCCGCAGAACAGCGCGAGCACGCGGTCGAATCGCGAATCGATGGGAAGATGCAGCGCGCGCAGATCGCGCCACGACGAAATCAGATCGGCGCGCAGCAAGAACAACGACAACAGCAATAACGCCCAGAAGAGGATCGGGTTGAGCCAGCCAAGTAAACCAAGCGCGAGCGTCGCAAAAGAAATCATCGCCAACCCGATGCCCGCTTGGAAGACGAGCGCTTCGAGCGGCGACGCGAAGCGTAGCGCGCGCGTCAATCGGCGACCCAGCGCGGCGGCGAGCGCGAAGAGCGCGGCGGCAACCAAGACATCGCCCAGCGCGTTCAGGATCGCCAGCAAGTTCTCGACCGTGAATGGCTTGTGGACGATGTAATAGGCGAGCGCCACGGCAAAAAGCCAGGCGACGGCAAGCAGAATGCTTAGGACTCTTGAAAGTGTTTCGCGTTTCATCCAGTGACTCGCACTGAATCGTTCTGCGCGGGCGCGCGCTGGGTCAATTCAACGTAAAGGTCGATCGCGACGAGAACGAACAGCGCAGCGCGTCCCAACACGCCCATCACGTACAGCGCGGGGTTATTGACGCTGAGCGTCAAGGGCCAGTCCAGCAAACCGACAAAGGTCAGAACGAGCGTGAGGAGCAGCCCGCGCCAATTGGGGTAGACCAGCAGCCAGATCGGGATGACCAGCGTCGCCCACTGCGGACTCCATCCTTTACTCCACAGCAGGAACAGCATCAGGACGATGCCGGTAAACACGAGCAGCTGATGCGGATTGGTGCGATCCACCTTGCGCGAAAAAACAAACAGAAAGAGCACGCCGAAGACAAGCAACGTCAGCCATCCCGGCACGACCGATGGATTGTAAATGGGGACCGCCGCCATCGCCGGATCAAAGTGGCGCGGCATCAAGCCGACGTTGCCATAGGTGAGATTCCCATCGATCAAAGCCCAAATCGTTTCCCACGACGATACAGAGACAAGCGATTGAAACGACGCGATGGTGTAAGTGGGCGAGAGAATAAAGAAAGGAAGAAAAATCAACGACACGATGCCGCCGACGATTGCGGCGTAGACCAACGCCTGACGCCATCCCGAGACAAAGCGCAATGCCGCGCCCATCAAAAAGACCGGCGTGAACTTGGTCGCAATCGCGAGGGCAAGCGCAGCAGCCGATTTGACGTTCTGGCGCGTGAGCAACCAGTACAACGATTGCAGCGTCAGCGCGACCAGAATCGGGTCGGGACCGTGCCACCAATAGTACGCCGGCAGGAGTAGCAGCGCGTAAATCCAGCTCACGCGCACCGCCGTCGCCGTACCGTAGACGCGGCGGGCGATGCGATAGAGATTCGTCAGCGTTAGGATGTCGAACGGCAATACCGCGAGCGTGAGCACGCGATTGAAATACTCAAAACTTTCCTTACCCAACGCGGTGAGTTTGTAGACCGCAATCGCGAGATAAGGAAAAATCGGTGGATACTCAAACCAGAAATTGATGAACGGATACTGTCCCTGATCGGAGTATTTTGCCATATCGTAATAGTACGCGTGACCGAGATAACCGCTGGTGAAAAAACTGAACGGGCTGAACCAGACCAGCATCAGCAACCGGAAGGCAATGAAAAGCGTCAGCACCATCAGAAAATCGGAATGGCCGATCAGTCTGGCGCGCCAGTGGTTCATCCTTCATCCCATCTGCGGCGGACGCGCGAACGCGCGCTGCAATTTCGTGAGCGGCTCGCCGACCAAATCGATTTTACTTTCATCGATCGCGCCGACGCCCGCCCACGCGGCGAAACTCAGGTAATCGATCTGCGCGGGATCGAACTCCATCAGTCGCGCGCACGTCGCATCGACCGCGAGCAAATCCGCGCCGACAACCAGCGCGCCGCTCGCGACCGGCGCACCGAACAACGGACCGTCGCCTTCCATCCCGACGATGCCGTCCACCACCGCGCCGCCGCGCGTCGGCAGCGAGTTGGCGAGTTCGGCAAGAAACGCCGGGATGCCTTGAATGTGCAGCGTGTTCTTGGGCCAGCCGTACTTGATGCCCGGCACGATGCCGAACAGATTCTTGACGCTGCCGGAAATCTGCGTCCAGTGATGCGTTTTCAATTTCGGCATCGAAACGAAGAGGTCGGCGTCGCGGATCGTCTTGGCAACGAAGAGCGTTTGCAGACCTGTAAAACCGCCTCTAAGCGGAATCGTCACCAAGTCGTCGTAGTTGAGATCGACGAAATCGACCTTTTCGCGCGCCAGCATCGCCGCGTAGCCGGTCGCGTCGAGGATCGCCTGCGCGTCGCGGCGAAACGTCGTTCCATCCGCGACGACGATTTGCCGCGCGCCCATCTCGCGCGCCAGCTGGATCATCGCCTGGACGACGCGCGGATTGGTGTAACTGGGATTGCTCCCAACGTAATCGACGAGGTTCGGCTTGAGGACGACGCGCGCGCCGTTCAAGTCCGGCGCGTTCGCGTCGCGCCACGCACCGCGAAAACTGCCGAGCACATCCGCGTCGTACGACGCGCACGCCGCCAGCGCGACGCGCGACGGCGGCGCGGTCAAGCGCGCCAGCTCGCCGCGCAGCATCCACGGCAGCATCTTGGCGACGCCGACTGGTTCCGCTTGCTTGTAGATGATCGTCGCGCCCGCGCCGATACCACCCAAAAGCACGAACCGCAGGAAGGCGCGGCGAGAAAGTCGAAAACTTGATTCAGATTTCATATCTACAGTTTAGAACGACTTTTGACTTTTACCTTTTTACTTTTGACTTGCGATTGCCGCAATCGCCGTGATGAACGGATTCCCCTGCCAGCCGCCGTCGGTATCCTGCAAGGCGTTCAGTCGCGTGAGCGCATCGCCTACGTCGACGCTCCAATCGCGCAGCGCGTAAACTCCCCACGCAAGTTCCGCGGCGGTGTGCGCGTGCGCGACGGCGTCGCCCAGAAACCGGATCGCGCCGGCGATATGCGCGTCGTCTGCGCCGACGCCCACGGAGTGCAGCGCAAGCAGCGTGACTGCCGTGTCCTGAATCGTCGCGGGAACGGTCTTGCCTAACATTTCCGGATTCCCGACGTTCCAGCCGCCGCTGGCGAGCGCGCGATCGAACAGATACGCAATACCGTCGCGCACGCGCGTGTGGTCGCGGCGTCCCGTCGCGCTGAGCGCGAGCATCGCGAGCGCGGTTGGATGCACCCACGCCGCGTCGCCGCGCTGCCAGGGCCAGCCGCGCAAGGTCGAATCGATCTGCAGCCGCTGGTAGATGATCGCGCGCGACGGCGCATCGGTCACGCGCAATCCTTCCACATCGATCAGCCACTGCGCGCCGTGCGCCGCCGCGTCGCGCGCATCGGCAAAGGGCGCGAGCGCCAGCGTCGCCCACGCGGCCATCCAGCCGCTCTCGGCGTCCATCGCGCCGATGCCCCAGCCGCCGTCCGCGCGTTGGCTCGCCAAACGAAAATCGCGCGCACGTGCGCG
>DAIDTM010000174.1 GCA_027457205.1 Anaerolineae bacterium
CGCGGTTTGGACGCGGGGCTTCGCCTGTTGCGGCTGCCGGTGAGCGATCTATTTTTCCAGCCCAATCTGCTGCGTGACCGATTGACGGATGTTTCGTTCAACTGGGTCGTGTTCGACCGCGCATCGCCATTCGGTACATTCATCAACGGCATCGATTACGCGCTCTTCCTCGCGGCGATTCTGGGCATCGCGCTGGCGCGCTTGCTTGCCGTGCGCGAACGGAAGCGAATCTTGGTATTGTTTGCCAGCGCGCTGCTGATGGGCGTCGCGCTGCTGCTCACGTTCAAGGGCTCGGGATTTCTCGCGGTGGCTGGCGCGGCGGCGACCGTCGCGCTGTTTTCTCTGCCACGCTGGTCGCCGCGCGTCGCGGTGGTCGGCGCAATCGTCCTCATCGTCGCAGTGGCGCTCGCGCTTCCGTTTGCCGGCTTGCTCGCCGAGCGCGTGGCTTTTCTGGTTCAGCGCGAGCAGGGCGTCACTGGAACGCCAGGGCGATTGGAAACGTGGGTGGAATTGCTGCGCCAATTGGCGCAGCGTCCGATCTTTGGCTACGGGCTGAATCACGCGCCGTTGCTGACGGAGGCGACGCGTACGCTGCGTTACGGCGCGGTGGCGTTTAACAGCCCCGCTGCGGAAAGCGCGTACGTCGCTGCGCTCGTCGAGACGGGCATCGCCGGTTTCGTCGCGCTGATGGCGTGGATCGGTGTGGTCTTGGCGCGCGCGATTCAGTTGGCGCGCGTGGACACGCGGTTCGTCGGCGTTCTCGCCGCGCTCGTCGCGCTGTGGCTCGGCAATCTAACGGTCGCGGGATTCACGACCGATCAGAACGGAATGCTGCTCGGTATGTTGATCGGCATGGTATTTTCGTCCGTAAATCTTGGCGCGTAAGGCAAAGTCTTTGGTCACTTCTGAAGAATCGCAAATCGAGAAGCGCAAGGCATCGGTCAACTGGCGCGTGTTGTCGTTCGCGACGATCACCGCCGCCGGGTTTGTGCTGGGCAAAGCCAGCGGCGTTCTGCGCGAGATCGTCGTCAGCGCGCACTTTGGCTTGTCGGCGCAGCTCGACGCGTATTTCATCGCCGGCACCGTGCCGACGATGATCAACAATATCGTCGCCGGCAGCGCGATCACCGCGGCGATCATGCCGACGTTCGCGCGCTATCTCATCGCGAACAAACGCGACGAGTTTTGGTACGTGGCGAGTCTCATCGCGAACATCGTTCTACTCGTGACCGTTGTTTTGACCGCGCTGGCGCTCGTTTTTGCTGGACCGATCATCGACTTGGTCGGCGCGGGCTTTCCGCCCGGCACAAAGACGCTGGCGACCAGTTTGCTCGTGATTATGATGCCGACGCTCGTGCTGGGCGCGGCGTTGAACGTCTTGATGGCAGTCCTCAACGCGCTGGATCGATTTACCGCGCCCGCGCTGATTTTCCTCGCGCTCAATTTTGGCATTATCGCGACGGTTATTCTGCTGTCGCCAGTGATTGGCATTTACGCGGTGGCGTGGGGATTTCTGATCGGCGTCACGCTCCAGGTGGCGATTCAATTCTTTGAATTGCGGCTGGAGCGACCGAAATTTCACCTGCGCTTGGATTGGCGGCATCCGGTGTTGCGCGAGATTTTACGCGCGTTTATTCCGATCGCCGCGTTGTCCGTCGTCGCGCAGGTGGATTATATTGTGGACCTGACAATGGCGACGAGCTTGCCGGCGGGCAGCGTCGGCGCGCTGTACTACGCCGATTCCGTGCTGGGAATGTTTTACATGGTTGGCACCAGTCTCGGCATTGCGGTCTTTCCCAGTCTCAGCAAACTGGCAATAACAAAAGACGCGGAGACGACCGCGAGCGCGGTGAATATGTCGCTGCGGTTGTTGATTTTCATTCTGCTGCCGCTGACGCTGCTGCTTATCGCGTTCCCCACGCCCGTGATCGGCGTGCTGCTGGGGCGCGGACGGTTTGACGCCAACGCGGTGCGGATGACCGTGCAGGCGCTCGTGATGTACGCGGTGGGGCTGACCGGCATCGGCGCGGTCTATGTTCTACAGCGCGCCTTTTACGCCATGTCCGATGGAGTGACGCCGCTGGTGGTCGGTACGCTCGTCGTTGCCGCGCACGTCGCGCTGAATCTCGTCTTGATTCCGCCGATGGCGCACGCCGGCATCGCACTTTCGGCGTCCCTCACGACGCTCGGAGGCGTCGCCGCGTTGCTGCTTCTCCTGGCGCGCCGCGTGCCGGGTATTAGCGTGCCGAACCTGCTCGCGTTTATCTTTCGATGTCTCGTCCTCGCCGCGATCAGCACCGCCGCCGTGGTGGGAGTGTTCGCCGCACTGCATCTCGGCACCGAAACGCTGACCGCGCGGTTGATCGGCGTGGGGTTGGTCGGCGCAGGCGGCTTGATTTATTTTGGGTTGGCGTTGATCACGCGGACGCACGAAAGCGAAATGCTTTTGCGAACCGCGCGCGGATTCTTGAAACTAGACGGAAGACGGAAGACCGAAGACGGGGCGTTATGAACGATCTCTGCTTTCCGTCCGCCATCCTCCATCCTCCGTCGCTATGAACATCTGCATGTTCTCGCGCATCATGCCCGCACACGCGCCCGGCGGAATGCAGGACCATGTCCAAGCGTTGAGCGTTGGGCTTGCGCGTAAGGGGCACGCGGTTTCGGTCATCACAAGCGCGCGGTCAGACGGAAAAGAATTTGATACCGTCGAGGGCGTGCGAATTTATTTCCTGAACGGCACGCCGCCGGGACGAAACACGAACGCGTATTGGTTTGGCGCGGCGACCAAGCTTGAAGAATTGCACGCGGTAGCGCCATTCGACATCCTGCACAGCCAGAGTGTCGGCGCGTATGGCGTTTACAAACGAAAACTGCACCGCCGGTATCGCCTGCCGCTCGTCACGTCGTTTCACGGCACGCACCTCGATGTGCTGACGACGAGCTGGCACACCGATTTCTCGCTGACGCATCCGCTGGGCATGGCGCGGTTCTTCGCGCTGACGCTCAATTTGGCGTACCGCTATCTTTATCGCGATCTGTGGTTCACGCGCGGTTCGGACGTTGTGATCGCGACAAGTGACGCCGATGTGGGCAAGTACAAGATGCTGTACCGTTTGCCCGACGCGCAGATTCGCAAGGTCTATAACGGAATCGACACCGATCTATTCGCGCCGCGCGATGCGAGTGCGCTGCGCGCCGCGCTGAAAATCCTATCGGACGAAAAGATCATCCTCGCGCTCGCGCGTTTGGAAAAAGACAAGGGCGTGCAGAACGCGATCGCGGTTATGCCGCGCGTGCTAGAGAAAATTCCCGCGCGCCTGATCGTCGTCGGCGATGGCGAATACCGCGGCGCGCTCGAGTCGCTTGCGCGCGACAAGGGCGTTGCCGCGCGCGTGCATTTCGTCGGCGCGCAGCCGCTGGCGGAGTGCGCGCGCTATTTTAACCTGTGCGATGTCTTTGTCGATCCAACGCTCCGCACCGATGGCTACGACCTGACGATTGCCGAAGCGATGGCGTGCGGCAAGCCGGTCATCGTCGCCGATGTCGGCGCGAACTCGACGCTGATCGACGCGGCGACGCAGCGCGACGGCATCCTGATTCCACGCGGCGACAATGACGCGCTCGTGCGCGAAATCCTGCGCATCCTCGGCGGCGCCACGCTTACGCGGTCGATGGGCGAGGCGGCGCGCGAAAAGATCGCCGTGCGGTTCAGCATTGGCGCGATGGTCGCGGGGATGGAGCAGGTGTACGCGGAGATGACGGCGCGGTTCAAATCGGCGGAACGCGGATGAAGTCTGTGGTGGTCCAGCGCGTCAATCAATACGTTCGCGCGTACGCGATGAATCCGACGGTGCAACAAGGCGTCGTGTTACTGGTCGCCAACACGCTGGGCAACGCGCTGCAGTACATCTTTCACGCGTTCGTCAGCCGCGCCATGGGACCGGACGAGTACGGCGTCTTTGCGTCGCTCCTTGCGCTCTACGTCATCGTGAACGTGCCGACCGGCATCGCGCAGACCGTCATCACGCAGTACGTTGCGCGGTTTCGCGCACGGAATGAGATGAGCCGGGTCGGCGCTTTGTTTGTCGATAGCTTGAAATACCTGTCGCTCGCCGGCGTTGGCGTCTTTGCGCTGGTCGCCGTAGTGAGCGCGCCGATTGCGTCGTTCTTGAATGTTCCATCCGCGTTACCGGTGATCGCGATGGCGAGCATCTTTTTGATCGCCGGCGGCTCGACGGTAGTGAGTGGAACTTTGCAGGGCTTGCAAAGGTTTTACGTCATCTCGGCGAACGGCGTGCTGGGTCCTGCCTTTCGTCTGATCGCAGGCGTAGCGATGGTGGCGCTGGGTTGGAGCGCGGCGGGCGCGCTCGGCGCATCGACCGTCTCCGCCTTCCTCGTGATGCTGATCGGATTTTACTTTGTGCGCGATCTCTGGCGCGCGACGGGCGCGCCGCACGATTTGGCGTTGGGCGCGGTCTCGCGTTACAGTGGAATCGTTCTGATCGGTACGCTGGCGTTCACGATGTTGACGAACATCGACCTCATCGTCGTCAAGCATTTCTTTACGCCGGGGCAAGCCGGTTACTACTCGGCGGCTTCGGTGCTGGGCAAGATTATTCTTTTCTTCCCGACCGCCGTTTCGACCATCCTCTTCCCCAAAACGTCGCATCGCCACGCGCTGGGACAAGACGCTTCCGGCTTGGCGCGGCAGAGTATGCTGGCGCTGGTTGGCTTGTGCGGATTGTCCGTCGCCGCGCTCGCGCTCTTTCCCGCGCCGGCGGTGCATCTGATGTTTGGAAACCAGTACGACGGCAGCATCGGTTTGGTGGGGCTGTACGGCGCGACGATGGGACTGTTCGCGTTGGTGCAGTTGTTGATGACGTACTATATTTCGTTGGAAGAGGCGCGCTTTGTGTGGTTGTTGGCGGGTGTGACGGCGGTGCTGACCGTCGTCCTAGCGTTCGTGCACATTTCGCTGACCCAAGTGATCGTCTCGCTCGCGGTCAGCGCGATCGGCGTGCTAGTTATCAGCGAATTGTGGCTGGGCGGGATGGGACTGGCGCGGCGTTCGGAAGCGGCAATTCGATGAGCCGTCAAATTTCCGTCATTCTCCCGGCGTACAACGAAGGCGCGGTGATCGCGAACAGCATCGAGCAAACCGCGCTGGCGTTGGCTGACCGCGATTACGAGATCATCGTGGTCGACGATGGCAGCGCGGACGATACGGCGGCGCGCGCGACACAAGCTGCGGCGGCGAATTCGCGCGTGCAGGTAGTGCGTTATCAGCCGAATCATGGCAAGGGCTATGCGCTCAAGCAGGGGTTCGCACGCGCGACCGGCGAACTCGTCGCGTTTCTGGACGCCGACGCCGATTTGCCGCCGCGCCAACTGCTGACGTTGTGGAATGTGATGGAGCGCGAGGACGCGGACGCCGTGATCGGCTCCAAGCGGCACCGCGATTCCAAACTGGATTATCCGTTGGCGCGCCGTGTGATTAGCTGGGGCTATTTCACGATGGCGCACTTTCTCTTTGGCTTGCCCGTGCGCGATACGCAGACCGGCATCAAACTCTTTAGGCGCGAGGTGCTGGAGCAGGTCCTGCCGAATTTGGAGATTGAGGGTTTTGCTTTTGATCTCGAACTGTTGGTTGCGATTCATCTCTACGGCTATTCGATTGCCGAAGCGCCGGTCGTTCTTACTTTTGGGCGCGGGTCTGCGCGTCCGCTGACGCTGCTACGCGCCAGTGTAGAGGTCGCGCTCGATACGCTGCATGTTTTTTACCGGGTCAGTTTTTGGAACTGGCTCAGCCCCGGCTTGGCGTTCAAGTTCTGGGGACTGATGTTGATTGGCGGAGTCATGGCAGGCGGCGTTGGTCTCGGTCACCTGCTGAATAATTTCGTCCCGCCGTCTCCCTTCGATGCAGTCGTGAATATCCTGCTGCTCCGCTTTTTGAATCGAACGCTGCGCGATGCGCTTGTGGTTAGCGGCGGACTGCTGATCGTGGTAATTGCGGCATTACAGTTAAACCGGCATATCGTCGCCGCGTTCGCGCGCAAGGATCGTTCGGACTTTTGGGGGCAGAAGCGCAAGTGAAGGTCTCGATCCTCATTCCGCTTAAAAGCGACAACGCCTACATCCGTGAGACGCTCGCGCGGCTGAAAGAAATCGATTACTCTGATTACGAAATTTTTGTTCTGCCCGATGCACCGTACTCGTGGGGCGATTCGGTGCGGGTTATTCCGACCGGCGCTGTCGGACCTGCCG
>DAIDTM010000175.1 GCA_027457205.1 Anaerolineae bacterium
CGTTCGATGTCCTCGGTTTCACGCTGGTGCCGGTTGCTGCGTTTGTCGGTGCGCTGCTCGCGGTCTTGATGGTGTACCAGATCGCGCGCGTGGGCGCGCGCACGCCGATCACGACGCTCTTGCTCGCCGGGTTCGCCGCGAGTTCGATGATGGCAGCCGCCATGTCGTTCCTGATGCTCATGAACCAGAATACGCTGCAGCGTGTCGTGCTATGGACGATGGGCGGCATCAGCGCCAGCGGCTGGGATACGTTGCGAGTGGTCGCGCCGTTGATTCTGGTCGGCGCGGTCGCCGCGTTTGCGCTGACGAATGATCTCAACGCGTTCTTGCTCGGCGAGGAGCAAGCCGCCGCGCTCGGCGTTTCAGTGGAGCGGCAAAAGTTTCTGGTGTTGGCAATCGGCGCGCTGCTGACCGGCGCAGCCGTCGCGATCAGCGGCTTGGTCGGGTTCGTCGGCTTGATCGTGCCGCACGTCGTGCGCCTGGTCTTGGGACCTGACCATCGTCTGTTGCTGCCCGCCTCGTTTCTGAGCGGCGCGACTTTTCTCGTGCTGGCGGACTTGATCGCGCGGCTGGTCATCGCGCCGTCGGAGGTGCCGCTGGGCGTGGTGACCGCGCTTGTCGGCGCGCCGTTCTTTATCTATCTGCTGCGGCGCACGAAACGCGAGTACACCTTCTGAGCGGAGGAATGCTGTGAAGCAACGCATTCTCTTTTCCTGGAGCGGCGGCAAAGATTCCGCGATGGCGCTCTACGAACTCGAACGCTCCGGCGACTATGAAATCGCCGCGCTGCTGACGACGGTGACCGAAGACTACGACCGCATCAGTATGCACGGCGTGCGGCGCGTCCTGCTGGAGCGGCAAGCCGACGCGCTGGGGCTGCCGCTCGAAAAGATTCTCATCACTAAGGACGCGACGAATGCCGAGTACGAAATGAAGATGCGTGCGATGCTGGAGAAGTATCACGCTCGCGGCGTGAGCGCGGTTGCTTTTGGCGATGTTTTCTTGGAAGTCCTGGAAAAGTATCGCGAGGACAATCTGGCGCGCGTCGGAATGGGCGGCATCTTTCCAATTTGGAAACGCGATTCTACCGAGTTGGCGCATAGCTTGATCGCGTTGGGTTTCGAGGCGATCACCACGTGCGTTGATTCTCAGTCGCTCGACCGACGATTCGTGGGCAGGTTTTTCGATCCGTCATTCTTGACCGAGTTGCCATCGGGCGTCGATCCTTGCGGCGAGAACGGCGAGTTTCATTCATTCTCTTTCGACGGTCCGATTTTCAAGCATCGTATCAAGTTCACAACGGGCGAGATTGTCTTGCGCGATGACCGTTTCTATTATTGCGATTTGCTGCCCGCCTAGATTTTCGGATGGATGATATGCCAGCCAATGATTTCTTGTCCGGCAAAGGGATCGAATTCAGTTATGATCGTGACGCCGTTCTGTGCGGCGTCGACATCGCGCTGCATCGCGGTGATCTCGTTGCGCTGCTGGGTCCCAATGGCTCGGGCAAAACGACGCTACTGAAAATTCTGTGCGGCATCCTGTCGCCGCGCGCCGGACACGTCGCGTGGGACGGCGGCGATCTGGCGGCGCTCAAGCGGCGCGAAATCGCGCGGCGCATCGCGCTGGTGCCGCAGGAATTGATCGTACCGTTCGCGTTCACGGTTCGCGAGTTGGGGGGGCTGGGACGGACGCCGCACGTGCGCCCGCTCTTCGGCGAAACGGCGCGCGACCGCGCCGCCATCGACCACGCGCTCGACCTGACCGAAACGCGCGCCTTTGCCAACAGCTTTTTCGACGAATTGTCCGGCGGCGAGCAGCAGCGCGTCGTGAT
>DAIDTM010000176.1 GCA_027457205.1 Anaerolineae bacterium
GGCGGTTTGCCCCGCCTCGTTCTGCGCGAGGTTTTCGCCCACGCAGACGATGGGCTTGAGGTGATGCACGAGCGCGGTCTTGATCTTCTTGTTCACACTCGCGTCCGTCTCACCAAAGTACTGCCGCCGCTCTGAATGTCCGATGATGACGTACTCGCACACTTCGTTCAGCATCGGCGCGGACACCTCGCCGGTGAACGCGCCTTTCGTTTCCCAGTGCACGTTCTGCGCGCCGACGCGCAGCGGCGCGCCTTGAATCAGCGCGGCGACTTGAGGGATTGCGATGAACGGCGGGCACAGCACGATCTCGATTTTGCCGTTCGCCGCGAGCCGCGTTAGGTCGTCGCGCATGGCGTTGACCAGTTCACGCGCCTCGGCAATCGTCTTGTTCATTTTCCAGTTGCCCGCAATGATGGGTGTACGCATAAAACCTCCGGTGTTCAGTGCTCAGCGAACAATTTCCTGAATACTGAATACTGCTTACTGCTTACTGGCTAGTGGTCTCCGATCCAGCGCAAGTGCCACGCGTACGCTGCCAGCGCGAGCGTAAGCGCGTAGAGTGCGCGGACGTAAATGTGCAGTCCCAGCATCGGCTGCATGGCGGTGGGCGCGTTCCCAAAATTATACAGATCGAGCAGGAATAAAAAGCCGCCTCCCACCAGGATCACAATGCCCATGCCGACGGACGCGGAGATGACTTTCATCGGCTGAACGAAATCGGGTATTTGATAGAGATAGTGCATATAGCGGACGTAGAGTAGAAAACCGTGGAATAAGACCATGCCAAAGAGCGTGTAGACGTAGACATCGCGCAGCAGCGTGTAACTGGCAGTGAAATCGAATTGAACGAGGTAAAGCATTAGCGCGTACAGGACCACGTTAATCGCGGCGACGATGCCGGCGGACCACGCCGTCAGGTTGATGAGCACGCCCCACGGGCGCGGATGAACCCAGGTTTTGATCAACAGCGGCGGGAAGAAAAATGAAATCAGATACCCGATCAGCGCAATCAGCGTAATCGCCGCAACCAGCGGAACCGCTTCGGCGAGCGGACGGTGCGACCAGAAATTGTAACTTGCCCATGCCTCTTCGGTGTACAACAGCGCCAATCCGAACGACGACAGCACAGCAAAAGGGCGATGCTCCTTCAAGATTGCATGAAGATCAATGATGTCCAACGGCGCCTCCTCCAAACCATTATAGCATCGCTACACGCGAAAAACAAAAAATGGGCAAATCGCCACATGTGCGATTTGCCCAATCTGCTGCCAACGGTGTTACGCGGACGCCGGTGGAGTGCGTTTCGCCTTTTCCGCTTCCAGGCGCGCCATCAATTCATCGCGCTTTTTGGCGGCGGCTTCCTTGCCCTCGTCCAGCGCTTCCTGCAAACGCGAGCGCTGCTCGTCTAGCGCGAGGCGTCCGCGCTGTTGCGCTTCTTCCGCGCGCGCGCGCGCCTCGGCTGCCACCTCTTCGGCGCGTTTGCGGCTCGTCTCGCTCAATTCATCCGCTCGACCTCTCAATTCGATCCCCCGCTCGCGGATTTCCTCGCGCGTTTCCTCGCCCGATTGCGGCGCGAGGAGCAGCGCCGCGGCGGCTCCGACGACGGCGCCGAGCAAAAAGCCGGTGAGAAATTCCCAACCGCGACTGTCATCAGCCATTGGAGTGCTCCTTTTCTACACGTCCTCGTGGAGGACGTGCTGCTTGAATTTTGATTGCCGTAAAATCCGTCGATCGAGCTAACCGCGCCGCGCCAGAATACGCAGCGCCTGCATCACGCCGGACGCAAAACCCGACGCGCGAATCATCGGGTTGACGAAGGTTTCGCTCACAAAGGTCGTTGTGCCGCGCACGGTGCGCGCCGTCTCGTCGGCGGAATCGAGGATCGGCTTGATCTCTTCGCGCAGCAGTTTCGCCAGATTGCGAATTTCCAGGATCAACACGATCAGCACGACGCCGATCACAAACGATTCGAGCGCCAGCAGGATGATCGCCAGATCGCGCACCGATGCTAGAACGGACACTCCGCCTCACTTTCGAAAACGATTATAACACAGTTCAACGCAACACGCAACGCGCAGACGCGCTCAGCGCCGCCAGGCGTGCGCAGCGAACAGACCAACCCAGCAGACTACGGTCCCTTCGACCAGGTTCAGATCGCCGATATTAAAGATCGACAAGCCAACTAGGGTGGCGATCCATTGTCCCAGGAAAAATCCGGCGACGCCGACGATCCAATAGAAAATCAATCGCAGCCAGCCGTGTCCAAGGATCAGGAAGAAGAACAGACTGTACAGACTGGCGAGCGCGAGCGCGAGAACCAGAGAAGGAAAACTCATCGTTCGCTCATTGAATGATCCCGCCGCCCAGACAGACCTCGCCGTCGTAAAACACCACGGCTTGACCCGGCGTAATATCGCGCAACGGTTGATCGAACACGACGCGCACCTTTGCGCCTTCCTCCGTCTGCGACGACAGAGGGCTGGGGTACACCGTTGCGGGCGATTCCATGGAGCGGTACCGAATCTTCGCCGTCACGCGCATTTCGCCGCGCGGCGCGCTGCCGGCGATCCAGTTCACCGCGCCGGCGATCAGCTCGCGCTTGCCCAGTTCCTCCGCGCGCCAGACGACGACCGCGTTGCGCGCTGCGTCGAGGGCGAGCACGAAGAGCGGTTCTGCTCGCTGAGGATCGCTGGCTCTTCGACCGACCGCGATGCCCAGCCC
>DAIDTM010000177.1 GCA_027457205.1 Anaerolineae bacterium
CACGCTATCTCTGCCGCTTGCTCACGGTGGAATGAAGGAGAAGCCAACGATGACTACTCAACCAGCGGACGTTTTGTTCATCGACAACGAGCCGGCGGTGCGCGACGCGTTTACGCGTCTTTTGGCGCTGTACGGTCATCGCGTCACGACCGCGGAGAGCGGCGAGAAAGGCGTTGCCGCGTTCCAAGCCGGCAAGTTCGATGTGGTGTTTACCGACCTGGGAATGCCGGGTATGTCTGGTTGGGAAGTTGCGCGCGCCATAAAGAAAATCAGTCCCGCGGCGCACGTGGTGCTCGTCACCGGTTGGCCCATAGATCTCAGCGCGCAGAAATCAAAAGAGACGGGGGTGGACCGCGTCGTGACCAAGCCGCTCGATATGCCGCAGGTGCTGAGTCTGCTGGACGATGCAGTGGCGATGCGCGGAAGAACATGACGGAGGATGGAAGACGAAGGACGAAAGATGATGCCTCGGTCATCCGTCTTTCGTCCTTCGTCTTTTCTGGAGGAAAACAATGTCCGACAAGAAACCGGGAATACACACTCTCGCCATCCACGCCGGCGAAGCGCCCGATCCGCAAACCGGCGCGCTCGTCCCGCCGGTGCATTTGGCATCGACGTACCATTTGGGCACCGCGGAAAACGGCGCGGCGATTTTTGCCGGCGAAAAGGAAGGGTTTGTCTATTCGCGCTGGGGCAACCCGACCGTCGCGATCCTGCAAGAACGCGTCGCCGCGCTGGAGAACGCGCAAGCCGCACTGTGCACCGGCAGTGGGATGGCGGCGATCATGACGGCGGTGCTCAACGTCGTCCGCGCCGGCGACCACATGATTAGCGCGACGACGATCTATCCCAGCGCGTACCACCTGTTCGATGTCGAACTGCGCGCGCTCGGCATTGATACGACGTTTGTCGATGCGACCGACGCGCGAAACGTCGCCGCCGCGCTGCGCCCGAACACGAAATTGATTTACCTCGAATCGCCCGGCAATCCGATCCTCGCGCTGTGCGACTTCGAAGCGATTGCGGCGATCGCGCGCGACGCAGACGCGACGACGATCTGTGACAGCACGTTTGCGACGCCGATCAACCAGCGCCCGCTCGATTTTGGAATCGATGTGGTGATTCACAGTATGACGAAATATTTCTGCGGACATGGCGACGCGGTCGGCGGCGTGATCGCCGGGAGCGCGGATTTCGTCAAGCGCTGCGCCGACGCACCGTTGCGCTATTTAGGCGGCATCCTCAGCCCGTTAAACGCGTACCTGATTTTGCGCGGCACGCAGACGCTGCCACTCCGCGTCGAGCGGCACAACGCGAACGCGCTCGCGGTGGCGCGGTTTTTGGAGCAGCATCCGCAGGTCAGCTGGGTATCGTATCCCGGGCTGGAATCGCATCCACAGCACGCGCTCGCGCAGAAACAGATGCGCGGTTTCGGCGGCATGGTCTGCTTCGATCTCAAGGGCGGCGTGCAAGCCGGCGCGCGTCTGATGAACTCAGTGAAACTATGCGCGCTCGCAGTCAGTTTGGGTGATGCGCGCTCGCTCATCACGCATCCGGCGTCGACGACGCACAGCGTCGTCTCGCGCGAGCAGCGTTTGTCGCAAGGCGTAACGGACGGACTGGTGCGGTTGTCGGTAGGACTCGAAGACGCGGAAGATATTATCGCGGATTTGGAACGGGGGCTGTAGTTGGGTGGTTTCAAATAATCGAGTTGCCGTGCTTGTCACTGCCTAACAACCCAACAACCAAACAACCGAACTACTATGTTGTTGAGCTAACGATAGACGACGAGTCCGAGGACTGCCGCGCCGAGAATGACGAACACCGGATTGATTTCGGTGAAGGTGAGCAAGCCGAACGAAACAGCGGCGATGACGAGTTTGTCCCAGCCCTGAAACAGCGCGTCGCCCCAGCCGATTTTCTTCGCGCCGAGAACCGAGTTCGCCATATCGTACGCCGTCCAGACCAACAAGCCAATAACGACCGGACGTACCGCCGTCAGCATCGATTTGATGGTTGGCGCGTCTTTCACGCTGAAGAACAGCGCCACCATCGCCAGCATCAGAACTGTCGTCGGCAGAACCGTGCCGCTTGCCGCCGCGATCGCGCCGG
>DAIDTM010000178.1 GCA_027457205.1 Anaerolineae bacterium
CCAGTCCTTCCGATTCATTGTCCAGTGAGCTGGTCGCTTCGTCCAGTAGCAGGATGCGCGGGTCTTTCAGAATGGCGCGTGCAATCGCGATGCGCTGGCGTTGACCGCCGCTGAGGTTCATGCCGCGCTCGCCCACGATGGTATCGTACTGGTTCGGGAAGCTCATGATGAAATCGTGCGCGTTGGCGGCGCGAGCTGCCGCGATCATTTCCTCTTCTGTTGCCTCCAGCCGACCATAGAGAATGTGGTTCTTTAATTTTGAGTGGGGTTGAACCTGGAAAAATTGTCACTCACTGAAAAATGGTATAAACTTTGGACATCCTCAAACGGGAGGCGTCAATGTCCATACCGATTCTAGAGCAACTCCTGGGACTGCCCCATCTCACTATCACAGGGCATGAACTTTCCAATGCCACCACTGTCATTTTGGATATCACGCCGACTCTGAAGGTTGCCCGCCTTTCGACCCACGCGGTGCGTGGGGCATCAGTTTTTCCATAGCGTGCAGTTACGAGTCATGGTGACCGCGCACGCGCTACCTGATGCTGTCCTCGGAGGTCGCGCTGGAGTGGCGCGAGTATGTTGAAATCTAAAAGGACGGCTCCATGGGTGGGCCGTCCTTTTTGCATACGCTCTAACATGAGTGTTGGTAGGACAACGTGCTCCGTCTCTGCGGGGATTTCACCTTTTCGCGGTGATGCCAAGCTCTGTCGCTTTCGATTCAATCGCGACCACGGTCCGCTTGAGTTGTTTGGCAATGTCGCGGTGAACGACTTTCTTGGCGTACAGTTTCTTGAGCATCGCCACATCGTCCTTGCTCCACGGCTTGGCGTGTTTGGCTGGGGACATCTTTTCCTCCTGGGTGAGCAGATTTGTCCCCAGTATACCACAAGCCTAACCCAGGGGCAATCCTTTCAACACCGTCCCTGAAAGGGCACGCGAAACGCATCGAGTTCTAAATCAGACTTCCCTAGGTCACATCGATCCAGGGGATTTCCGTTTTGGTTACCCTTGCGCGACGAGCGCGTAGCCCCGGGTTTCGCGTCGTGCGACTTGGGCGTCTAGCGCGGCTTGCGCTTCCGCCGGCGTCGCGAATTCGGCGACGCGCTCGCGGCGCGGCGTCGATTCGACCGCAGCGGCGCACGAGCGCATACGTACCCCACGGGGTCGGAAGGACCAGGAGCACGATGGAGCGACCCTAGCGCGCTGCCGTGCAGCGGCAGCGCATCATGACGCTCCATCGGAAACGGAATTCGTTTCGTTCGGGGTGCACGCGCGTATAGCGCCAAGCGAGCATCGGATGCCTCCACGCGCATTATAGCACGAATCACCCGCGACGAAACGCCTGCGTGGTACTGTCTAGCCATTCGGTGGCTGGGACATTTTAATAGGCCCCGTCCATCACAGGAAGGGCTGCCGTTGATAAATGCAACGTCATGCGATACAATGCAACCGGGTGGAACTGTGGAACAACCAACTCAAATCCTCATCGTTGAAGACGATCCGACTGTCGCGCGCAGCTTGCAAGACGGGCTGGCGCGTGATGGTTTCGCGGTGACTTGGAAGAATAACGGCACCGATGGCATTACCTTTGCCCGCGACGCGCATCCGCACCTGATCATCCTCGACGTGCGCTTGCCGGACGGCTCCGGATTTAACTTTTGCCGGCAGATGCGGCAACTGGGTCTGCGGCAGCCGATCCTCATCCTCACCGTCCAGCGTGAAGAAGTGGACAAGGTACTCGGCTTGGAGATGGGCGCGGACGACTATTTGACCAAGCCGTACAGTTTACGCGAATTGCTCGCACGGGTGCGCGCCCTATTGCGCCGTGCCTACGGCGAGTTCGCCTCGACCGAAGCCAGTCTCCTCTATGCTAGCGACCTAACGATCGATCTCACGCGTGGGCAAGCGCTGCGCGGCAGACGCGTCCTTGCGCTGACGCCGACTGAATTTCGCCTGCTGGTCTATCTCGTGCAAAACGCGCGCCAGGCACTGACGCGCGCACAAATCCTCGTCGTCGTCTGGGGCTATGACGCGGAGGTCGAAGACGAACGCGTAGTCAACGTGCACATTCGCCGCTTGCGCGAAAAGATCGAGCCCGATCCCAGCCATCCCTCGCTCATCCTGACCGTGCCCGGCATCGGCTATCGCTTCGCCGGCTAACAGGACGATTCAAAATCGTCCTGCGCGAACCGCTGGCTGGTTGCCCGCCTCCGCAGGCGAGAGCAGCGTCCGTGCAGACATTGTCCCGAATGCAATAAAGGGCGGACGCCCGGCGGAACGCCTCGGCGGGGCACTTTCAATCGCCAAGCCCCTTTCCTCACATTACGAAACTGTAATCGCGTCGTAACCGGATCGAAATCTCCCAGCGGTACACTCGAGCCATCTTCTTCAAGAGGCAGCAAGTGAAACGCTGGATGATTCTGCTTGGAATTGTTCTGGGCGTGGCGGTGATTGTTGGCGCGGGCTATCTCGGTTTTCAGAGTTCGCAGCCAAAGGATAGCGCGGCAACGGTCGCTCCGCCAACCGTGCCCGTGGACCGCGGCGATGTACAACAGACCATCGACGCACCGGGGCAACTGACGAGCACGCGCGAGGCCATGCTCAGTTCGAGTGCGGGCGGGCAGCTCGCGCAAATCGATGTACATCCGGGCGATACGGTAAAAGCCGGCGATGCGCTCGCGCAGATCGATGATTCGGATTTGCAATCTGCGCTCCGCAAAGCGCAAGCTGACCTTGCCAGCGCGCAGTCGGCGTACGATGCCGCGGTCGCCAAGCACGCGCACAGTACCGACCAGCTCGTCGTCGCGAAAGCCGCGCTCGACAAAGCGGCGATCGATCTGCAGAGCGCGCAGGCAGCTTACGACGTGGTAGCATGGCGCGCCGATGTCGCGATGACGTCGCAAGCTGCCACCTTGCAGAAGGCGACTATTGATTATCAGTCTGCGCTGGCAAGCTACAATCTCACCGCGATCGGCATCAACGACAGCGCGGTCAAGTCTGCCGCCGACACGCTGGTGGCGGCGCAGCAATCCGTGGCGGACGACCAGCGCAAGATCGATCAGGCGAAAATTGTCGCGCCCTTCGACGGGATCGTCCTGGAAGTCCTCGCGACACCCGGCGCGACGGTCGCTGCTGGCGCGTCGATTATTCACCTGGCGGATCCGAAAGCGCTCGAAGCGCTAACGACTGTGACCGAAGAAGACTATCCGCTAGCGCGCATCGGGCAGACCGTCCAGGTCTATTTCGACTCACAGCCCGATATTGTCGTGAACGGGCATGTCACGCATATCGTTCCCTTGCGCGATTCCAGCAGCACCAGCCCGGTCTATCCGATCTACATCGGACTCGACCAGATACCAGATGGCTTGGCGCCGGGCATGACCGTGGACGCGAAGGTCTCCGTCGCCAAGCGGTCGAACGTGCTACGCTTGCCGCGCGCGGTGGTGCATGCTCGCGCGAACAACACGGCGGACGTCCAAGTGTGGGACCCGGCGCATCACCAGACCGAGAACCGCACGATCACGGTGGGGTTGCGCGGCGATCAGTACGTCGAAGTATTGAGCGGCTTGAACGAAGGCGAGTTGGTGGTGAGCCAATAAATCGTGCCGCGTGTTGCGTGTTCTGTAATTACGCAATACGCGACACGCTTTGGAAATCGGCGATGACTCTATTCGATATTCTTTTCACCGCGCTGCGCGGCATCGGGAACAATGCGCTACGCACCGCGCTGACCACCCTCGGCGTCATCATCGGCGTGGCGTCGGTCATTGCGACGCTGGCGCTGGGCAATGGCGCGCGTGCGGCGGTAGACGCGAACTTTCGCTTTCTCGGCTCGGACCAAATTCAGATCGATCAAGACCTCCAATTGAAGAACGGGCAGATGCAAGCGGTGGGCAAAACACTGACGTACCAAGACGGTCTCGGTTTGCCGGGCGCAGCACCGCTGGTCGATCGAGCCGAGATGTCGGTGAACGGTTCCGCCACGCTGCGCCACGGCCGCGAGACGAAGAGTCTCGGTTTTCAAGGGACGGATGCGGAGGCGCTGCTGGGCGTGATCGCGCATGGACAGGTGGAGCCGCTCGGCTGGCCCGTCGACAAACCGCTCACGCCGCAAGCGTTCATCGGCGAAGGTCGTTTCTACAGTCACGCCGACGTAGTCGATGGCGCGCCCGTGTGCGTGCTCGGCTACCAGACCGCGCAAGATTTGTTCGAGGGCGACGACGCCATTGGCGGAACGGTGTGGGTCAACCGCACGCAGTGCCAGGTGATCGGCGTGCTGACGCAACTGGAAGCGGTGAACCTGCAAGACCGCATCAACACGCGACCGAACGATGCGATCTATATGCCGATCAGTTTCGCGATTCAGAATCTTTTCGATAAAGAGCCGTGGGTGACGATCATCGCGCACGTGACGGACGAATCGAAAATGGAAGAGGCGAAGGCGCAGATCGCGACGTACCTGCGCCAGCGCCACGGCATCACGCGTGGACCCGATGGCAAGTACGCCGACGATTTTCACATGACGACCAAGCAGGACATTCTGGGCGCGCAGCAGCAGTCCGCCGCGACCTTTTCGTTGCTCCTGACCGCGCTCGCGACCGTCTCGCTGATCGTGGGCGGCATCGGCATTATGAACGTGATGCTCGCCAGCGTGAGCGAGCGCACGCACGAGATCGGCGTGCGGCGTGCGGTGGGTGCGAAGCGGAGAGACATCGTCGCGCAATTCCTATTCGAGGCGGTCTTGCTCGGCGCGGGCGGCGGCGCGCTGGGCATTGCGGTTGGCGTGCTGACGATCCCGGTCGCGGCAGGGCTGAACCAGGGCGTCGCGCTGCTCGATCCGTTCAGCATTCCGCTCGCGTTCGGCGTGGCGCTGGCGACCGGGCTGGTGTTCGGCATTTATCCGGCGCTGCGCGCCGCGCGGCTCGATCCAATCGAGGCGCTGAGATACGAGTGAGCAACGGACAGTGGGCAGTGAGACAGTCAAACCGATTGGGGGCATTGGATGAAAAAACGAATTCTCATTATCGGCGGAATCGTCGTCCTCGTCGTGTTGCTTGCTAGTGCGGCGTTCGTTGGCGGACAGCTATTTCAGGCACAGCAACAAGCGCAAGCCGAGAACAATCTGCAAGGCGCGCCGCGCAAGCTGGTGACGCCGGCGCCTGAAGTACCCATCACCGCGCCGGATGCGCTCGGGGATACCATCCGCCGAGATGGGAACAGCATTTTTGTGTGCGATTGGAATCGTTCACCTCAACCGGCGGTGGTGCCGGGGTCGTAAGAAATTGATTCTTGAAATTGGAGGTATTCGGTGAAAAAGCGCGTTCTTATCATCGGTGGAATCATCGTGCTGATCGTGTTGCTGGCGGGCGCGGCGTTCGTGGGCGGGCGGTTGTTGACAGGGCAAGGATTGCCCGGGCAAGTGGCGGCGGGCGGGATAAATATGGTGACGTTAGGAGGCGGCAAGGAGCAGGGCATTTCGATTCAAACCATCCCCGCGAAGGAACTGCCTCAAACGCCCGCGGATGCGAGGGGCTTGTTCGATCACCGCAAGGACAACAGCATCTTTGTCGGTACCGGAAATGTGCGCATGATGGTAATAAAAAATCAGCAGTCCGGCCAAGTGCAGACCTCGTCGAGTCACACTGGACCAACCGTCGAGGTTGTCGTCTCTCCTCAGACGATTGTGTATAAAGATGTGACGATGCAGCAGTACAATGGCGGTAAACCGCCAAGCGGCAGTGGCGTTATCAAGGTCCAGCAGGTGGTGGAACCCGGCTCGCTGGATGAAATCGGTGAGAATAGTGATATCACGGCGTGGGGCAAAAAGACCGGCGACCGCATCGTCGCCGATGTGCTCGTGTATACGCCGCCGCCGGTGATGTTCAAGCGTTGAGCAGTAAAACAATGTGACAGTGGAGGATGAACAATGAAGAAAACCATTCTGATCGTCAGTGCAATTGTCGTGCTCGTGGTGTTGCTGGCAGGCGCGGCGTTCGTCGGCGCACAACTCTTGGCTGGTCAGGGACAGCCCGCACAGGCATCAAAAGGTGGCCTCACGATGATGACGAGCCAGAACGGCAAACCGGTTCAAGCAGTTCAACCCGACATTCAGCCTGCCAAAGAGCTGCCCCAAACTCCCGCGGACGTCAGGGGCGTGTTCGATCACCGCAAGGACAATAGCATCTTTGTCGGCACAGGCGTCGTGCTCAGAACGGTGCAACAAGATCAGAGCGGCAATGTGACCAGTTCGTCGACTCACGACGGGCCGATCGTCGAGGTGGGCGTCACTCCGCAAACGATCGTCTATAGCAACGTGACCAACCGGCAGTTTAATGGGCAACCGCCGAGTGGCAAGATCCAACAAGTCGTCGAGCCAGGCTCGTTGGACGAAATTGGCAAGGATAGCACTGTCCTCGCCTGGGGCAAAAAGACCGGCGACCGCATCATCGCCGATGTGATTGTTTACTCGCTTCCCTCCGTCAAGGGAAGTAATGCTGGAGGTTAAGATTTGACAGCGCGTCTGAACGCGCTATGCTTCTTCCGGTGGGGAGGTACGGAACGATGTTCAAATCCATTCGGTGGCGGCTGGCGCTGAGCTTCGCCGGGATCGCCCTCGTCGCGGCAATCGTCCTGGGCGCGGTGCTGCTCGCGATCTTGCAAAATTACTACGCGCACCTGGAATTCAACTATTTGCTTGGGAATGCCAAATTCGTCAGCAGTTTCGTCGCGGCGGCGCGGTCCGATGAAGCGCCCCGCGACGAGGTGCAGTCGCAGATCGAAAATCTCGCGTTTCTGACCCAGACGCGCATCCAGGTCTATGACACCAACGAGCAGTTGCTCTACGATTCCGGCTCACCGCAAAAGGTCGCCGTCAACCTCGGCGTCATGAAACAACTGATCGCGCAGGGCGACAGTCCGCCCAATGTGAGGTACCGCGTCATCGCCGTGAACCCAGATTCTGCCCAAGCGCCGGCACCGAGTGCCAAAGAGTTTTTCGATTTCGGGTCCACAGCACCGGCATCACCGCCGGTTGGCGCTTCATCAGCGCAGCCGAGTCCCAGTGGGGGGACAGTTATCTATCGCTCTATCCAGGTCGCCGGGTCGCTTTTCGGCTTTGACCTGAATGGCGAGGCGGCGTCTAAAAGCGTGCGCTCCAATACACACCTCAAGCAAGCAATCGTCGATCCCAAAAGTGGCAGCGCGCTCGGCACGGTTCTCCTAACAGAAGGTCCCGCCTACGGCAGCGACATCTTGGCGAGCGTCGCGCGCGGCTGGGTGCTGGCGAGCGCGGTCGCGGTCTTGATCGCGGCGGCAGTGGGGTGGTACATCAGTCGCCGCATCAGTGCGCCGGTACTCGCGCTGACGAACGTGACCGCGCGCATGGCAGACGGCGATCTGTCCAGCCGCGCCAAGGTGGGAAACCAGGATGAGTTCGGCCTCCTCGCGCATTCGTTCAACGAGATGGCAGACCAGGTCGAAGGGACCGTCGTTGCGCTGCGCCGGTTTGTGTCCGACGCCGCGCACGAATTGCACACACCGCTCACCGCGCTCCGCGCGAACCTTGATCTCGCGTTGGAGGAGAATAACGCGACTGACCGCGCCGTCTTTGTTGCGCGCGCCCAGGCGATGGTGAAACGGTTGGAAGAGTTGAATACGAACTTGCTCGACCTGTCGCGTCTGGAGGCGAACGGCCATGCCACCAGGGAGACAGTCGTTGACCTGGCGGAGCTGCTGCGGCAGCGCAGCGAGGTCTATGCCTCGCAGGTGGAACAGGCGGGACTGGTTCTAGAACTGGGACTGCCCGCTGCGCCAATGTTGATTCGCGCGGACGCGAGTCGGATCACCCGCGCGATGGATAACCTAGTGGACAATGCGTGCAAGTTCACACCCCAAGGCGGAACGGTGCGCGTCGCGCTGTCGCGCGAGGGCGAGCAGATGATTTTCTCCGTCGCTGATACGGGGATCGGCATCCCTGCCGACGATTTGCCGCAGCTGTTCCATCGCTTTCATCGGGGGCGCAACGCGATGGCATATCCCGGCAATGGCTTGGGGTTAGCCATCGTCAAGGCAATCATGGAGCAACAAGGCGGGCAGGTCGTTGCCGAAAATACAAACCCGGGGGCGCGATTCACCCTCAAGTGGCGCGCGGTTTCATAAACATTGCGCCCTCGGATAGGGCTGCGCTCACGACGCAGCGCGACCAGCGCGGTCGATTCTTGCTTCTGCTCGATAAATTCATAAAAGGTGAATCGCCATGCATCTGCCACGCGACGAGGGCGCGACGATAACGCGCCGCCAAAGGCGGCGCATCAACGGTGTGCCCTCGGGTCAGGGGTTGGTCGAGTACGCGTTGATCCTCGTCTTGGTCGCCATTGTCGCATCTGCACCTGCGGTCGAGGGCGCGTCTTCCCTGGCACTCATCTGCACCTGCGGTTACACCTGCATCTGCGATGACCGCAGGTGCAGATGTCGCAGATGCAGGTGTGCGTTCCCGCCAGGGCAAGTGTGCAGCGTTGCTCGCCCTGCGAGCAACGCGTTATCGTCGCTCCCTCGGCAGACGCAGGTGTCGCCAACATCTTCCGCCGAACCACGAACGGGCTGGGGATCACGTAGCGAGTTGATTCGTTGGCAATTGCTTTTTCTGTTCATCGGCACGCTCAGCGCGAAAGAGGTTCAGGAAAGTTTTCCTGAACCTCTTTTTGATTTACGCGACAGACACACGTGGGGGGTGGGCTTATGTGCTGGGAGGCGGCGTCTTGGTTGCCGGCGCGGGCTCGGTCACCGGCGTGGGCGCAGGCGTTGGTTCGCTGATCGGCGCGGAGGGCTTTGCCGCCGGCTTGGCGTCCCGCAGGGATCTACGACGGTGAACGGCTTCTTCGACGCTGGGCGCGCGGTCTTCTTGGCGGTCTTTTTCGCGGTCTTGGTCGGCATGACGGTTTCTCCTTTTCTCGGAGAGT
The DNA here is from genome assembly GCA_027457205.1 of Anaerolineae bacterium. Taxonomy (GTDB): domain Bacteria; phylum Chloroflexota; class Anaerolineae; order UBA4142; family UBA4142; genus DAIDTM01. Next base: position 8,961 of record DAIDTM010000178.1, read on the forward strand.
GGTGCTTGGCTTGGACGATCAACGCGAACAAAGTGGGTTGTATTTGCGGGTCCGCGATATGGTTCACCTCTCTTTTTTCGCGCGAGTTACGCGCTTGCGCCCGCAGCAAGGATGGCTTCGAGGGACTGGATCGATGGCGGTAAATCTTGGCTAACAATTTGCCAGAGAATGTCTAGGTCGATTGAGTCGTAGCCATGAATTAACCGATTCCGCAAACCGACGATTTCTGACCATGGGATCTCCGGATGCCGTTTCTGTTTTTCGTTGGGCACGC
>DAIDTM010000179.1 GCA_027457205.1 Anaerolineae bacterium
GGCCGCGCGCAGAATCGGCAGCGTGGTCATCGGCACGAGGTCATCCGCGTAATAATGGTACAGCGCTTCGGTATGCGGCGAATCGAGAATCAGAAAATCGCCGGGGCGAACGCGCGCGCGCAGAAACTCCGCCCACGCGCGATGATCGTCCTTGCCATAGCGCGGATCGAAATACCAGTTGTGGAGCGAGAGTCCCGCGCCGATCAAAAAGACGCCGAGCGCAGGCACGGCGAGAATCTTCCACCGCCGCGCGAGCGCGACGATGCCCGCCGCGATGCCCAGATAGAACGCCGGCGTGAGCGTAATGAAATAGCGCGAGTTCTGGTACAGCGGTCGGATCAACGACGCCGCGGCAAGCCCCAGCAGCGGAACAGCGAGGTACGCGACGAGCAAAACAGACGTCGGACGGTGGAGTTTGGAAATTGGAAATAGAACGCCGATCAAAAACAGCGCAAGCAGCGCGAGGTCGATCCAGAAAACCTGCGCGAGATCGATCGTAATGCCAACGCTAAACGAGTTGAGCAAATCGCGCAGGATGATGTCGAATGGAACGTAGGAAGGACCGCTGCCGGCGTTTTCGCGCGCGGCAATGACGATGAGCGGAATGAGGAATGCGGCGGCGGCAAGCGGCAGTGCGGGCAATGCGCTCCAAACACGCCGGCGCGGCGCGCGCCAAACGAGCAGCGCGATCAGAACGACGTGGAATGGAATCAGAAAGACCGCGTAATAGTTGGTGTACAGCGATGCGGCGGCGGCAAAGAGGTAAACCAGAATCCACGGTTTGGATACTGACGAACGCTGACGAACACCGATGGAATTGTTATTGTCTGTGTTCGTCTGCGTTTGTCCGCGTCCGAGATCAAACGCGCGCGTCAGCGCGTACACGGCGAGCAGACTCCAGAACAAGACCAGCGCGTAAGGACGCGCTTCCTGCGCGTACCAAACGTAGAACGGCGAAAGCGCGCCCAGCAGCGCGGCGGTCAGCGCGACGCTGGCAGTCAGCCAGCGGCGCGCCAGCGCGTACAGCAGCGCCACCGTCGCGACGTTTGCCATCAGCGAAAGAAAGCGCAGCGCGAACTCGCTGACGCCGAACGCGCGGACGAGAAAATGCAGAATGGCGAAATAGAGCGGCGGCTGAAGATCGTGCGTGACGACGTTCTGGATGAGGATGGTGTTCGCGAAGATCGTGCCGAGGTCGTGAGTGGCGCGGTAGAGACTGAGCGACTCGTCCCACCAAATCGCCTGCGCGCCGAGCCGATACGCGCGCAGCGCAAACGCGAGCAGCAGAATCAGCAACAGCCACGCGCGTTCGCCGAAGCGCACCCGGCGCAGCGTGCCCAGTCCCGATCGGAAATATCTCATCGCGCCGGCATTATACCGCGATTGAGAGGAAATGAAAATTTGTAGAGACGACCCGGCAGGTCGTCTCTACTGCGTATGATGCGAAACGCTGGTCGCCGGCTCCGGGCGTTTTTCCAGCGCAGGCATCAACCGGAGGAGCGATTCTTTTGCGCGCACGGTGATATGCTTGACCAGCAGACTCCGGGTCAGCACATACCGGAATCCAAACGCCTCCAAATCGTTCCGCACGCCGCTTTCATAATCGCGCACGCTGCAATAGATCGGATAGCGCGGCGCTGCCCAGAGCAGCGACAGCGCGCCGCGCACTAGCGTTTCGCCCTGCTCTGGCGACTGCGGATGCAGCCAGAAGCGCATCCAGTACGCCGCGCGTCCGCGCCGCACGCGCGCCGCGCCGGCAAGTTCGTTCTCCGCCTCCAGAATATAGCCCGAGCCGCCCGATTGGTCCCACCAATCGCCCATCTTACCGCCATGACCTTCCGGCGACAACATTCCTTCGGCGATCTGGACCGGGCGCGGCGTGAACTGTGCGTACAAACGGAGAAGCGTCCAGCCGTCGCGCGCGCGCTGGTGGCGCAGCAGTTTGGTCTTGGGCAAATTGGGGGGCCACTCGGTCAGGCGATAAACGTCTTCGCGCGCGTAGATGGAAAAACCGGCTTGGCGAAAAACCTCTTCGACTCCGTTGCCGCTGGTCACTTGGGCAAAGAGCCGCTGCCCGCCGCGCCCGCCGATTTCCTGCGCGCATTCTGCCAGCAGGCGGTACCAAATCGATACCGCATCATCGTCCGAATCCAGCGCCGGCGCGATGTAAACGATGTCGGCTTCCGGGCGACCACGGCGTCCGCGCGTTTGCAAGAAGCCCAGCGCGTGCGTGCGTCGCGCCGCATTGGCGTACAGCACGATCGTCTCCGCGCTGATCATGCTCAACGGCGGACGCGGCGATAACGCGGCTTGCAGCGCGGTGTGGGGCCACAGCGCCGAGCGTTCCAAGTCCAACTGCACACCGCGCGACTGCAATCGCCGGATGACAATCAAATCGTCAAGACTCAACCAACGAGGCACTCTTTACTCCTCTTGGTATTCTACACCAAGAATGGTACAAGTCAAACGCTCACGGCTGAGTTGACTGCGCACGTCAATGCGTCGGATCAAGCCAGCGGGAGGATGGCGCAAGACATAGACAGCCCCAATGGTTCGGAGTATAATCCGACGCAATGCAAGTCTGCAAGTCCGCCCGACGCGGCGTTGCGATCTGAATCGACTCGTCGGTCCTCGACGCGCCGCCGCGCACGGTCAAGTTGAAAAGCCAGCAAATGCCGGAACTTCCTGAATTGGAAATCGTCAAAGAGGTCATTCAGCGCCGCGTCGTGGGAACGACGATAGAACGCGTTCAAGTCTTGCCACCCGGCGGCTCCATCGTAGTGCGCGACCTGACGCGCGCCGGCTTGGATCGATCTTTGACCGGTGTGACCATCGACGGCATCGATCGGCGCGGCAAATTCCTCCGGTTCTCTTTGAAGACTTGTGACGTTACTCCGCTCTTTCTTGTCCTCAATCCGAAACTGACCGGTCGGCTGCAACTCGCCGCGCCCGGCGAAAAGCGGCACGCGAGAACGCACGTCGTACTCACGCTCTCCAGCGGCGACGAACTTCGTTACATCGATCAAAAACGGATGGGACAGCTGTATCTCACGCGCGATCTGGCGCAGGTTCCCGAATTTACCGGAATGGGACCCGAACCGTTCGCTCTTTCACTCGATGAGTTCCGCGCGCGCCTCGCGCATTTTCGCGGCGAGATCAAAGGCATCCTCACGCGCGGCGAGTGCGTCGCCGGCATCGGCAACGCGTACGCGGACGAAATCCTCTGGGCGGCGCGCGTGCATCCGTACCGCAAGCGCACGCAGCTCACGCCAGAGGAGATCGAGCGACTGTATCGCGCGATGCAAAGTACGCTGCGCCAGGCGACCGACCAGGTTCGTGTGAAGATGGGCGACGCCATTCACCTCGAGCCGCGTGATTTTCTGGCAGTGCATATGAAATCGGGGGAGCCGTGCCCGCGCTGCGGCACGCCGATCTCACTCGTCGGCGCGAACCAGCGCATCACAAATTTTTGCCGCACCTGCCAGCCCGGCGGATTGATCAAAGGAATGTGACGCGCCGGTACGCGCAACGCGTCCACCGAGCAGGTGGACGCGTTGATTTTGCTGCGGCTCGCGCGCTGTTTCAAACGACCTCTTTCGTCTTTTCTGCACGCGCGATGTCTCCCTCTACCATAACGCGGAATGTTTCCAGTGGTCTTTTTGCGGGACCGCGCACGACCTCACCGGTTTTGACGTTGAACCGCGAGCCGTGGATGGGACAGGTGATACAATCATCCTCCAGACTGCCTTCGCTGAGCGGTCCGCCCTGGTGCGTGCACTCGTCCTGTGTGGCGAAAAATGTGCCGCCGACATTGTAGACCGCAACGCTCTGCTCGCCCACCTGCACGAGCCGCGTCTGACCCGGCGCGACATCTGCCGCGCGAAATTCGTTCGGCTCTAACGGATGCGGCTCGGCTTTTGCCGGCTCGCCGAAATCCGGCACCTCCAAATGAATCTCGCCGTCTTTCAGCGTCACGGTGTACATATCCAGCTTCGCGCTGGGATCCACGAGCAGCTGCCCGGTGGTTACGTTGTACTGAAAGCCGTGCCACGGACACGTCAGCGTGTCGCCTTCTAGCGCGCCGGTGGTGACCGGACCGCCCCGGTGCAGGCACGAATTCCGCAGCGCGTACCATTCGCCCTTGTGATGGAACACGCCAATAGACATCGCGCCGACGTGCACGATCTTGCGCTCGCCGTCCGGAATTTCGTCCGCGCGCGCGACCCGCACGGTCTTACGCGCGACCGGCTTGTCCGTTTCATGCTCGCGCTCGAACGCTTCGGTCGCGAGCCGCGCGACGGCGGCTTGATCGATGGGGACGAGTGTATCGAACGTTTCCGCTTCGCGCTCGGCGCCGTAGGCGCGCGACAGCATTTCCAGTATCACCATCATCAACTTGTCCCACGCTTCGATGGCGTTCGTTTCCAGCTCTTCGTCGACGTGGCGCAGCTCGCGCGTGATCGCATCGCTGATCGCGTGCTGCATAAAGCCGACCTGACCGATGACGTACAGTTCGGCGATGTAGATGCCCGGGTCCGCGCCGTGCGCGGTATGCGCCCTGCCAACGTAATCGACGTACCGCGCGAAATCGTCGTCGAACGTTGCCTGTGCGGCGCGCAGCCAAAAGTTGGTGAGGTGGCGCATCCGCAGCTCGACGTACTCCTGATCGATCGAACCGTCTTTCTTGAGAAAGAATTTGCGCGTTGGCGGATAACGCAGCAGATGCGCGTAAAATTTGGCGACGATTTCGGACAAGTGCTTTTCGATGGCGGGCGCGGAGCGCCTGATCGCGTCGATGTCCGCTTGGCTGAAGCCAACAAAATCCGCCATATATTTAAAGTAGCGCGGCGAGTCCTCCGCGCCGCGCTTGGCTTTGGTCTGTAAGTTGGTCTGCGCGTCCATGAAATTCTATTTTCCTCCTTGAGTTTTCGGATGTGTGCCACATTCTACCATAAAACGCCGCTGGTGCGCGTTCGCTTTGTGCCGCACGTCACAACGATTCTTTGCACGTGGGTTGCGCCGCCCTCCGATTTTGCCAGCGTCGCGGATTGTGATATAATCCGCGCCAATCGAATACAATGGCGATGACCAAGACGAGTAACTGAATGCGCCGCCGCAGGAAGACCAGGGCGCGATGCCGCGATTGAGAACCGGGTTGGCGAGCGATCAGCGAAAACCACTTGCGAGTTGAGCGAAGAAAGGCAATGAGCCAATTTGCCAATGAACCAAATGGGAAATGGTTTGGCTCATTGGTTAATTGGGCAATTGGCTCATTGATGACTAGACCGCTCCGGCGCCACCGTTATCGGCGCAGCAAGCGTACACGCGTCCAAAGAAGCGCGTGTGTGAATCTGGGTGGAACCGCGGGAAACTCTCTCGTCCCAAAATGGATGGGAGAGTTTTTGTTTTCGGGAGGCGCTATGCGACTCGTGATGAAATTCGGCGGAACGTCCGTGGGCGACGGACAGCGCATCAAGAACGCCGCTGGGTTGGTCTGTGCGGACGCCGCGCGCGGGCACCGCATCGCCGTCGTCGTCAGCGCGATGAGCGGCGTGACCGATGCGCTGATTCGCGCGGCGCGGCGCGCGGCGGAAGGCGACGATCAAACCTATCGCGCGGCGCAACGAACGCTTGCCGGTCAGTACCGCGTCGCGCTCGAGTACGCGGTGGACGATTCGGCGGCTCGCACGGAATTGCGTAACCAGATCACTAGCGCGCTGAATGGCTTTGCCGACTTTTGCCGCAGTATCCACATTCTGGGCGAACTGACACCCCGCGCGCTCGACGCGGTCGCGTCGCTGGGCGAGCGAATGACCGCGCCGATTTTCGCGCAGGCGCTGCGCGAACACGGCGCGCGCGCGGAATCGATTGAAGCGACCGAACTCATCGTCACCGACGACCGGTTCACGCAAGCCAGTCCACTGATGGATGCGACGCGCGAGAAAACGCGCACGCGGCTGC
>DAIDTM010000180.1 GCA_027457205.1 Anaerolineae bacterium
TGCCGCGCGAGGACGAAGCGGCCCTGAAAGAACGCGTGACCGAGATGCTCAAACCGTTACGGCAGCAGCTCGAGGGCAACGCCCCGTCGGGCTGGAAGGAAGAGCTTCGATGACCATCCCCGCCATGACCGAGCCGCCCCGCCCCCGCAAGGAGGAGATCCTCGACGTCGCCACCACGCTCTTCGCAGAGCGCGGGTTCGATGGCACCAGCGTGAACGACGTTGCCGCGCGCGTCGGCAAGGATTTGGAATTCGACGTGCCGCGCGTGCTCGACGATTTTTTCGAGGTAGACCGTCGCGTCGCCGAACGCGGATTCGGCTTCGCTGCGCGCGCGGGCAATCGCGCCGGCGAGTTCTTCGGGTTGATCGACGCGGCGCATGCCCTTGCCGCCGCCGCCTGCCGCGGCTTTGATGAACAGCGGAAAGCCGATCTGGTTCGCGGCGGCAAGCATGTCATCGTCGCGCAGCGGCTCGTAAGTTCCGGGGACGACCGGCACGCCTTGCTTCGAGACCGTCCGCCGCGCCTCGATCTTGTCGCCCATCGCGCGGATCACTTCGGGCGGCGGACCGACGAACACGATGCCAGCTTCGATGCACGCGCGCGCAAAGCGGTCGTTCTCAGCGAGAAACCCATAGCCCGGATGGATCGCGTCGACCTTGGCGCGGATCGCCACGTCGATGATGCGGGCGATGCGCAGGTACGATTCGCGCGCCGGCGCGGGACCGATGCAGTACGCCTCGTCGGCGTAGCGGACGTGCAGCGCGTTACGATCGACGTCCGACCATACCGCGACCGATTCCAGCCCCAGCTCACGGCACGCGCGCAGGACGCGCACCGCAATCTCCCCCCGATTCGCGACGAGAACTTTTTTGAACATGAACAACCCCAGACGGAAGACCGACGACGGAGGACAGACGTTTGCGCTTGCCCGTCTTCCGTCCGCCGTCCGCCGTCACCGTTTCAAGAATTCTTCCAACCGTTGCTTCACGGCAAGCCATTCCGTATCGAGAATGCTGTACATCACCGTATTGCGTTGATAGCCCGAATGCGTAACCTGGTATTTCCGCAGTACGCCTTCTCTCACCGCGCCCAGCCGCTCGATCGCGCGCTGCGAGCGAACGTTGCGCTCATCCGTCTTGAGTTGTACGCGGATGCAGCCGAGCGTCTCGAACGCATGGCGCAGCAGCAAGTACTTGCATTCCGTATTGACCGCCGTGCGCCACACGTCAGACGATAGCCACGTTCCGCCGATTTCCAAGCCGCGGTCCGCGTGTGAGATGTTCAAGTACGAGGTCACGCCGACCGCGCGGTTGTCCGCGCGGCGAATCGCCGCAAACCAAACCTGTGTGCCGGCGGCAGTTTGCTTCTCGGCTTTTTCGATCCAAGCGCGCATCTCCTCCAGCGTCTGGATCGGCGCGGAAATCAGCAATTTCCAAATCTCCGTGTCGCGCGACCCGGCGAACAGGTCGTCCGCGTGCTTCAGCGCGAGCGGCTCGAGACGGACGTGTGTGCCTTCGAGGATGGTGGGACGAGGGTCAATACTGTTTACCATTTCACATCACCGTTCGTTAAACAGGAAAGAGTATCTGTTCTGCATGAATCTTGGAAGAACCAATGACCACTACAAACCTGTTGACGCGTGCTTCTTGAAAATACTGTTCTGCCACCTGGCGTTGGCGTCCATTAAATTTATTTCTCTGAAAGAATCCCTCGATTTCGGATTCATCCATTTGACTGTGGCAATAGCCGCGCAACCTGTCTGAGGTTAGACCAACAACGGGAATCGGATTGTATTCCGTTTCTTCAACAGTGACTTTCGACAAATTTGCGAACAAAACCATCCGCACGAAAGCATCCTTGACGTCATTACGACTCGGCAAAACCTTGCCTTTTGAGTTCTTCTTTTCGATAAGCAATAACTTGTCGTCAACAATTCGCGCTTCGTCAACTGTCCAATAATAATACCCACCAATAAAGTTCTTGATTGTGATGAGACTTTTCTCGCCCGTTACACGTTCACTCTCATGAGTTGTTTGGCTTTCACGATATTGAGCAAATTTGGCTTGTACTCGCGAATACGCACGATAATTCGCTACGTCGTTCAGCATACTTTCGATTCTGCGATTGAGCTCATTAAGCGAATGTAGTTTGACGCCTGTGCGTCTGGAGATTTCTCCATAGTGGAGAGCAACTCGCATTGCAACGGTCACAATTTGTTGCTGAACCTCATTCAGATTCCAATGTACGGCGTCGGACTGGTTGAATTGTGCGAGGGCATTCAACCCCCTGTGCTAATATAGGTTGAGACAACTCTCCCCGATAATTAACTGTATAATGGGGGCGAGGGAGAATCAATCATGTCTCAGACTGAGACCCAGACGACCGCTCTACCTGACCCCGAGGTCAGACCGAAAGCCAAGCAC